>JBEKTC010000020.1:0-23750 GCA_049516475.1 Candidatus Korobacteraceae bacterium
AGAGCCTCGACTCCAAGAAGCTTAAGCAAGGGGATGAAGTTGATGCGAAGCTTACCGGTGAGGTAACTCTTTCCAACCGTCCGCCCTTTGCTCGCGGCGCGAAGGTAATTGGCCACGTCACCGAAGCGACAAATCGTTCGAGCAGCGATCCGCAATCGACACTCGGACTTGTGTTCGACAAAATTATTCGGCCGGGAGGCGAAGAAATCCAAGTCCACTGCATTGTTCAGGCTGTAGCTCCAAATCCCAATGCAGACGTTACGACCGGGGGCGGCATTGTCTATGGGGATTTGACAGCAACCGCTCGTTCTCCGGTGCTCGATACCCGCGGCACAACCCAGGGTCTGAATGCAGCGTCGATCGGGGTGTTTGGGATCAAGAATATCCAGCTCGGACCAGATGGTGTTCTCACCTCCAGTGGCAAAGAAGTAAAGCTCGATAGCGGAACGCGAATGTTACTCAACGTGACAATGCAATAGGAAGCTGATTCATGCCGCGGTGCTCTATCCAAGGAGATTTTCTCTAGCTTAATTGCTAATGCGGCAGCGCGATTAGGCAGCCATGGAAGGTCATTGGGTCCTTATATCCAAGCCCAAGACATGAAACGTGAAGAATTACATTTCCGTCGCTGCCGACTGGTTGCGTCCAGACTCCGACAGAGTCAGCGAAAGGTCGTGGCAGAACTTTCCTGCTTAAGTTATCGCTTGTCCTTTCGCTCAAATCGCGAGAATATATTCCCGAGAACAGAGGTGCTCTGCTCGATGCCTTCTCCGGAGCGCTGGAGGGGATTTGCCATCGCATTGGTTATCTTCTGCACGACGGTTTCCGGTCAGCAGAAGCCCTCGATTTCTGGAATAGTCCATCAGGTGGAAGGATCGCCCGTTTCGCATGTCGAAGTGAGTGTGGAGGGAGCAGGCGCGACTGTTACCAGCGACTCCGGGCAGTTCGCGTTGGCTATGGGAGCAAATCTCAGAGTAGGCATGGCGGCCGTTTTTCATGTTAAGAGTTGGGTCATAATTAAACCGTGCGAACTTAGAAATGGCCGCACCTATCTCCGCGATCCGGCGGCGGAGCCTATAGAGTTTTTCGTTCTTCGGCGAGGGGACCCGAGGCTTAGGGCCGTCAACACCAGTTGGTCCATCATCGGATGTGTCATTGTAGAAGATGCCTCTCAGTTTGCGAAAAAGCCAAAATCCGAGGGTGGGCCGCGTGGTTCATTACACAACATGCCGTCCCAACAGCTCCAGCCGACTTATCTCGGATCGATGTCGAAACTCAAGGGAGGGTCGTCTCATTCATTATTGGTTGAGGCCTCGTATAAGCCGCCGCTTCTGGAAAGTTGGTCTCCGCCTGGTTCGCGATCGCAAGGCCCTGACGGACTTGGAGGAGAAGATTTTCTCACAGCGAAAGCGAAAGAATTGGGTTTCTCGGTCGAAGAACTTGAATCAGCGATCGCCGCATGGTCCAAGTCGGTTCAGGATTTGTACCAGAAAGGGTTGGCGGCCCTCTACAATGGTAAGTACGAAGAAGCCAGCACATACATTTCTGAGTCCATCGCGTCGTCGAAGGACGATGTCGTCGATCGATATGGCCCACTGGCCCGCGCTGAGTTTGAGCAAGGACGATATGCCGAAGCGGAGTTCGCCCTGCGGAGGATGCTGGCGGTCCACGATGACGATCCGGTCCTCTTGAACAATCTGGCGCTGACTTTGGACGCACAAGCCAAGTACAAGGAGGCGGAGCCACTGTATCAACGTGCGCTGGCGATCGAAGAAGATGCCTTCGGTCCTAACGATCCATCCGTCGCGGCTTTGCTGAGTAACTTGGGGGATCACAAAGTGCAAGCGGGTAACTACAGCGAGGCAGAGCCACTTTACAAGCACGCCTTAGAGATCGATGAAGGAGCGGCGGACATCGACGATGTAGCGATTGCAACGGTACTGGATAACCTAGCAGTCCTCTATGAAGATCAGGGCAGATACACCGAAGCGGAGCCTCTGTATAAACGGGCCCTGAAGATCGACGAGAAGGCATTAGGCCCGAATCACCCATCGGTCGCGAAGATGCTCGATAACTTAGCAGTGCTCTACCAGGACCAGGGCCGATACAGCGAGGCAGAGCTCTTGTACAAGCGGGCTTTAGAAATCGAGGAAGAGACACTGGGCCCGGATCACCCAGCCGAAGCGACGGCACTCAGCAACTTGGCCGCGCTCTACCAGGCTCAAGGCAGGTACTCGGAAGCGGAGCCACTGTACAAGCGGGCTTTAGCGGTTGATGAAAAGACGTTCGGTCCGGACCACCCGTCCGAAGCCAGGGGGCTGAGCAAGTTGGCAGCGCTCTCCCAAGCCCAGGGCAGGTACAGCGAGGCAGAAATGCTGTACAAGCGGGCGTTAGCGATCGACGAAAAGACATTGGGTCTGGATCACCCATCAGAAGTGACGGTGCTGAGCAACTTGGCAGCGGTCTACCAAGCCCAGGGTAAATACAGCGAGGCGGAGCCGCTGTTGAAGCAGGCTTTGACCATCACCGAGAAGGTTCTGGGACCCGATAACCCAAAGGTCGCGACAAGGCTTAGCACCCTGGCGGCCTTCTACAAGGCGCAGGGCGAATTCAGCGAAGCGGAGCTGCTGTACAAACGTGCATTGGCCATCGATGAAAAGGCGTTTGGGACAGAACACCCGACCATTGCCAAGGACCTCAACGGCTTGGCATTGAGCTATCGTGCCCAGGGGAAGCTGAGCGAGGTAGAGCCGCTATATAGGCGTGCGTTGACGATCGACGAGAAGGCGTTGGGTCCAGACAGTCCCGAGGTCGCGGCAGACCTTGACGCTCTGGCATGGTTCTACTACCAGCAGGAAAAGTACGTCGAAGCGGAACCGCTGTACAGGCGTGCCTTGGCTATCAAGGAAAAATGGGGCGCGGATCTTCCGGCGGTGGCCGACGCGGCTGAAGACTTAGCTGATACCCTCCGCAAGCTTGACCGCGACTCCGAGGCCGAAGCCTACGACGACCAAGCGGCTAAGATCCGTGCCATGAAGAAGCAGTAAGCTGGGATGGGGGTGTGGGGCAAGAGGCCGGCGTTTGAGGCCTCTTGCCCCACATCAGTTCTGTCGAAGATCGCGGCTGACTGTGCTGCGAACTCCGTCGGTGTGCGGTACTGCAATAGCGGCTCACGCAGATTCGGAATGTCTCTACGACACGCCGTCGACGACAAGAAGGTCCGAGTCGCCGGTCCGTTCACGGTGGAGAGCCTGTCGCCCCACCAAGTCATGAACGTTGACGAAAATGACGACCTGGTCAACCGTTCTCGTGGCCCCAAAGTCCAACGCCAGATTCCCTCTTTTCAATAAGCGATTCCCCAGCTACACTAAGGCTCCTAAGTGCGCGATCCCGGTGTGGATGAGTTGCGAATCGCCGCCGTGGGGGCGGCAAAGCAAGTGTGGTAGTCCAGCGGTTTCTAGGCGTGGGCGGAAGCCCCATCAACCGCAGCCGGCAGCTGCGCGATACGAGTCCCAGAAATTTCAGCCTTAAGAGGAGTTGAGTGCAATGTTGTCTCCCAGAATATTTACCGTGTGCGTGTTGGCCCTGGTCTTTGCCCTTTGTTGCATCCCGGCGGTCGCCCAAATCTCGTCTCTCAACTTCGCATCGATGCAGCTGAACGGAAGCGCCATTGTTGCTACCAATGGCAACAACCAACAGGTCTTGCGACTCACGCAAGACGGGCAGGTACAGCAAGCCGGATCAGCCTGGTGGATGACCCAACAATCCATCGCGAACGGCTTTACCAGCGTATTCACCTTCCAGATCACGCACAGCATCGGCCCTGGCCCGGCTGACGGAATTGCTTTCGTGATCCAGAACGCCGCTAATTTCGGCAGCAATGGACAATTGTCTGCCCTGGGTGGTCCGGGCGGCGATATCGGCTACGGTTCCGTACCCGGCGAACAGAACCTCCCCATCGACAACAGTCTCGCCATCGAGTTCGATACATACCAAAACACCTGGGACCCAAACGCCAACCACGTCGCAGTGCAGAGCTGCGGCACCGGCAACAATACCCCGGAGCACAATCTACTGTGCCCTTCAGGGCAATCTTCAACTCTAGGCATCACTTCCACGCTCGGTGTGAACTTGTCTGACGGCAACGTCCACACCGTCATCCTCCAGTATGACCCCGGTACTCTAAGCATTTTTGTCGATAACAACGGCACGCCCGTCCTTACCGTCCCGCTGCAGATTGCAACCTTGTTGAACTTAAATCCCGGCAACGGGAACACCCAGACGGCCTATGTCGGTTTCACGGGCGGTGCCGGAAACTCCACGGAGAACGGCGACATTCTGAGCTGGACATTCACTCCGGGAGGATCTTCACAAACGACGATAACGCAATACTTGACTCCGGGGCCGGGACAGAATTACACCAACTATATTTTTGGCAGCTACAACCACAAGTATGGGTATTCCAATGCGCAAGCCGGCGACCAGGTCAGCGTCACCGCGATACCCAGTAGCCCGGCAGTCGTCAACCCGGTTCTATCGAGCTTTGCCCCTGATGCGAGTTGCATTGTTTACGACGGCACGGGCGGAGAGTGTGTCGTCTTCCAGGTGTCCTGCTCGGAACAAACCGGCAGCGATTGCACGAATCTTCCTTACGACTTGTTCGAAAGCTACAACACCAATCAGAACATCACCAATCCCTGTCTGCTAAAGACGGAGGTTTATAATCCCCCCGCATCCAGCACATGGACGAATATCGAGACGGGCTTCTCACAAACCCGTTTCGATCCCACCAGCACAGGCACCTCCAAGGGCTTCTCCTACTTTGTGGCGGCGCAGAATTGTGCCGTCCCTGCGTCGGGGCTGAATGGCTACAACTGCAACGGCGTTTACACCGGCACCTACCGCGGCACCCTGTTGGTCTTCGACGGCCAGTTCTGTAGTTTCTCCAATGGGGGCGTTACCGGAAACCTGCTGCAATTCGGCGGCACGGTAGTGCTGGAGGGTTCCAGTTTCGTCAATGGCAACCTGTTTTCTTATGGTGGCGGCCTATGGATCAGTAACAGCACCGTGGGCAACGGTCTGGAGGTCATCGGCGACGGCACATATTCCATCGGCCCGGCGGCCAGCATCGCGGGCAATTTGCTGATTCTCGGTCCTGGCAGTAGCTCGGGCGCCAATCAGGTCTGTGGCTCCAGTGTCAGGCAGAGCTTGCTGCTACAGGATAGTGGGGCCGCGGCGCAGATTGGCACGGCTACGGGATGCGCCGGAAATACCGTAGGCGGGAATCTTCAGGTGCTGAACAACAATGGAGCCACCACGATTGATTCCAACACCGTCGGCGGCAATCTGCTCGACCAGAACAACCGCGGTGCTACGCAGGTCTTCACCAACACCATCACCCATAACCTGCAATGCAGCGGCAACAGCTCCATTACCGGAGGCGGAAACACGGCGGCGCACAAGTTGGGCCAATGCGCCTCCTTCTAAGGGCGAGATGAATCGCTGGCGTTAATAAGACATCCGCTGCCTGAGTCGCTCATGCAGCGGATGTTTTGTCTCTGCGGAAAAGTGTGTCGGGCTTAGTCGGCGCTGTCTTCGTTTACTTTAGTTCCTTCAACGCACTCTGCGCGTCTTTATACATCTGCGCCAGATCGGCACGCGAGAGAAATGCGGGATTACCGGCTTCCTTCTGTTCCTCATCCCACTTGCTGATGGCTGCGCGATAGTAGTCGGCAGCTTGTTTGGAGTCACCGCTCTGCCGCAGCACCATGCCCAGCAGATAGTTGCTTCGCGCCTCAAGCCACTGCAATCCCAGCTTCTGGCTGTTGGTTAACGCGCGCTCCAGTTCCTGCCTCGCTCGGGGATACGCCTTGTTACGGGCGAGCGCTTCGCCCAGGTCCACAGAAGCCTGCACCGCTTCGTATTTCAAGCCCAGCCGGTCCGCCTGCTCGGCGAGGGTCTTAAGCGACGATGCCGCCGCAGCCGATCGTCCCTGCGAAATGTCATCCTGGGCCAGCGCGATCTTGGCACGCAATGCTTTCTCCGGATCCTTGGCCTTGTTGGCGGTCTGCAAGGCCTGCTCGTAAAGAGCGCGCCCAGCCTTCGCGTCTGCGCGATACTTAGCCACGTCCCCGTAAAACAGCTGGATCTGTGCGATGGAACTGTCATTATTGATTTCATGCGCCAGAGTTGCCGCTTCATCCAGAGCGCGCTTGGCATCGTCTTCGCGTCCCACTTGTGCCAGCGAGTGGCCGTAGCCGCTCAGGCTCTCCACCATCCAGAAGCCGCGGTCCTTCAAGTTGCGGAACGATTTCAGCGCGTCCTCCCGCGCCTTCAACGCTGCGCCGTAGCGGCCCTGATACTGGAACACCGTCCCCATATCGTAGGAATCCATCGCAGTGCCGCGAGTGTCATCGATACTGCGATGCAGGTCGAGCGCCTTCAGATACTGGGCGAGCGCCTCACTGTACTGGCCCAGCTTGGTGTTGACGACGGCAACGTTGCGCACCGACTCCGCGATCGAGTCCGGCGTCTTCAGCTTCTCGCGCAACTGCAGCGCCTGCTGAAAGTAGGTCAGCGCATCGTCGTATTGTCCCTCGCCAAAGTACGCGTCGCCGATGTTGTTCAGGCAGGTTGCCTGGCCCAACTCATCGCCCCGTTCGCGCTCGATCTGCAGCGCCTCTTTGTAGAGTGCCAGCGCCTGGTCCTGTTTCCCCCGGCTGCCGTAAAGAGCCCCGAGATCCATCAGGGTGTCACCTACGCCGCGCTTGTCGCCAATGTCGCGCCGGATCTGCAACGCCTCTTTGTAACTCGCTTCCGCAGTTGCGAACTGCCCCATCGTCGCCTGCACCTGAGCGCTCTCATTCAGGCTGACGGCAATACCGCGCTTATCACCAATCTCCCGCTTGATGGCAATCGAGTCCTGGTAGTTCTTCAGCGCATCCTGCGGCTTGTCCATCAAGCGGTAGGCCACCCCGATCGCCTGCAGGATGGCCGCCTTCTGTTCCTGATTGTCCAGGCGCACGGCCAGGCTGTACGCCTGGTTCAGCGAGTCGAGGCTGTCCTGCGGTTTGCCGCTCTTGATCAGCACGCGGCCAGTGGCCAGCAGGGCCGCAACCGACTTCGGGTCCTGCTCCAGCACCTTCGCATAATGCTGCGAAGCCTGATCGAAATCGTTATTCGATTCGTACAGACTGGCGAGCGTGAACTGCAGATCGGCGTCACCCGGCGCAGCCTTCACCAGATTGCCGTACAGCTCGATCGCCTTGTCGGTGTGTCCGCTGAGGCGGGCATCGTTGGCTTCGATAAGGTAGCGTTCGGCGGACGGCAGTTGCTGGCTCAGTTCGACGGCGCGCTGCGAGTAACGCTCCGCCTCATTATCGTAGCCAAGATTGGAATAGGTCTGCCCCAGCCGCGAGAACGCCAGCGCAAAATCAGGGTCGGCCTGCGTCGCCGCTTCAAATTTCTTCTGCGCATCCAGGTTGTTCCCCTGACGCATTAAACCCATGCCCTCGTTGTAGGCGCGCAGGGCCTCAACCGACTTCGACGTCGGCCGGAAGGCATTCTGCTTCAGCTCTTTCACGATCTCCGGCGACAGCGCGAGCTGATCGCGGATCTTTTGCGCCAACTGGTCGGTTTGCGCCAGCAAATCCTTCTCCGACGCCGCTTCAATCGTGATCGTCACCGGCGAAGTTCCCTGCTTCAGGTTCTGCACCGTGGCTTCGACGCGGATCTGGCCGCCAGTGCGGACATACTGCCCCCATACGATGGTCTGCGCGTTACTGAACTCCGCCAGTTGCTTGATGTTTTGTGCGTCCAGTGGGCTGTCAGTTTCGATGTGAAGGTCCTTGAGGAGCTGGTGCAGACGATCCGCCGAGACCGTGCGCAGGCTCGCCGACTGCCCGACGTCTGTGGTCAGCATCTCCGCCAGGCTGGCGCTCAGCCAGTCCAGACTGGGATCTCCTGATGCATTGCGGAAGGGCACAATCGCCAGCGACATTACCGGCCCGGCATGAGCCGTTCGGGTGCTGGGCGATGGGCCGAAAAGCCGCGCGCGAAAAACGTATCCGCATAGTGCTAACAACAGTACGGTCACGATGCCGGTAATCAGCGGCCACGGAACCGTACGTCCCCATGGTTCGATCCTCGCGTCAAACGCAATTGTGTTGGCGGCCCGCTTGTCTCTCCAGGTGTTCAAATCGGCAAGAATCGCCGATACATTCTGGTACCTCTCGTTCAAGTCACGTTCCAGGCACTTGCTCACGATCCCGCTCAACGCTCCCGGAATCTGAGCGTCAACATCCGCCACCGGAATCGCGCGCTCCTGCGTTCGCTTGATGAGGCTGGCTACAGCGCTTGACGCTGCAAACGGCATTTTGCCGGTCAGCATTTCATACAAGATGAGACCGAGCGCAAAAATGTCCGAACGTTGATCGAGCTCCTGGGTCAGGGCCTGCTCGGGCGACATGTACTCCATAGTGCCCACCATGGCGCCGCTCTGGGTCATCCCGTCGCCTTCCAGCGTGCGGGCCAAACCGAAATCCATCACCAGGATTCGCCCCGTGCTGTCCTCCATGATGTTTTGCGGTTTCAGATCGCGATGAATCACTCCGACGCTATGCGCCGCATCCAGCGCCTGGCACACCTGCTGGATAACATCGACTGCTTCCTCGGGAGAGAATTTCTGTTTCTCGCGAATGAGGGTCCGTAAATCTTTGCCCTCGATGAACTCCATGGTGATGAACTTCACGCCCTCGGCCTCGCCGAGGTCGTAAATGCGGATCACATTGCGGTGCGTGACCTGGTGGGCCAGCAGCAACTCCTGCTTGAAACGCGCCAGGATCGATGGGTTCGACGCCAGCTCCGGACGGATGACTTTCAACGCGACGTAGCGATTAAGCTCGTGGTCGGTGGCCTTGTAGACCGCGCCCATGCCGCCCTCGCCCAGCAATTGTAGGATTTCGTATCGCCCGCCCAGCATGTCGCCGATTTGCAATACGGCTGCACTGCCGTACCCGGCGGAACTGCGGCCGGAGGGCGCCGACGGCGTCGCTGAGCGGCGCGATGAACCTGCGTCCACGATGGTTGCGTTAACGTCCACCAGCGTTTGATCGGAGCCCAACCGCAGCCGGGCATCCACACCCACATCCATACCCATATCGAAGACAGTCGCGTCGGGATCTTTTGCCGACGACCCTGCATCCGCAAGTTTGGCTTTGTCTGCCGGAGGAATCGGGACATTGCTGGATGAACTCTCCCCGGCAAACGGAGCCCCTACACCGGGAGATGCGGGCTTTCCAGGAGCAGAATTCTTGTCGGATGGTGGTCTGGAATCATCCATGTTGCGATGTCGGAACGGCCCGGGATTTGACGATACTCAAACCCCACCAAATAAACCCGGGCGCGCGCCTGCGGCTACTTCTCAGTGCAGGAAGTATATACGATTGTGGGGCTGGCGGAGCCGTGTTGGCGCGGGGTTTGTCAGTGACGACAGACATACCTCCGCGTGATAGTGGCGAGCGCGAAGGACGAGATGCAGTCTTCGCCGTCGCGATAAACTAGAACTGATCTGGCTCTGTCGACATCCTCGCGTCTGCGCGCGTGTGCACGAATCAGTTTCGAATGGCGAGAACCGAGTCCCGCTTGCGGGACGGGCACATCATAGCCCAGCCCTTCAGCGCTGGGTTGACGTGTTAATAAAATTGAGCCCCTCGCCGGCGGCACATAGGGTGTTCAATGGAGCCAGATGGGTTGTAGACATTCATCCTCACAGCAAAGGGACCCATTATGCCGGCCATCATTCTCGACGGTACAAAAATCGCAGCGGAAATCAAGGCGGAAGTCGGCGAAGAGGTGAAGGACCTCACTGCCGCCGGGCTTCGTCCCGGACTGGCGGTGGTGCTGGCCGGGCACAATCCGGCATCGGAAATTTACGTTCGCAACAAGGTGAAAAGCTGCGAGCAGCTTGGCATCTACAGCGAGAAGCACACACCGCCTGACAGCGTGACCACGGCCGAGCTGCTGGCGCTGGTCGACGACCTCAACCGCCGCGACGAGATCGACGGCATCCTGGTGCAGCTTCCGCTGCCGCCGCAGGTCGACGCCAAGAAAGTGCTGCTGGCCGTCTCGCCCCAGAAAGATGTCGACGGCTTTCATCCCATGAACGTCGGCTATCTCTCGACGCAGCGTCCCGGCCTGGTGCCGTGTACGCCCGCCGGCATCATCGAAATCCTGAAGCGCAGCAATATTCCAATCGCTGGTTCTGAAGCGGTGGTCGTCGGTCGCAGCGACATCGTCGGCAAGCCTGTCGCCATGCTGCTGCTCAACGGCAACGCAACGGTCACCGTCTGTCACTCCAAAACGCGCGATCTGCCGGGCGTCTGCGGCCGCGCCGACATTCTTATCGCCGCCATCGGCAAGGCCGGCATGATCACGCCTGACTTCGTAAAGCCGGGTGCGACCGTCATCGATGTCGGCATGAACACCGTCACAGATCCTGAGGAGTTCAAGGAGTTCTTCGCGGGAAACGAAAAGCGCGAGCGCGACTTCGCCGCCAAAGGCTCAACCTTGATGGGCGACGTTCATCCCAAAGTCGCCGAAGTCGCCGGAGCCATGACGCCCGTCCCCGGCGGCGTGGGGCCGCTGACCGTCGCCATGCTGATGAGCAACACCGTGAAAGCCGCTAAGCTCCGCCGCGGAGACAAGGTCGGGAGCCTGGCAGAGCGATAGGCCGCGCCGTCCTATCCTTGTTCCCACTCATTCGAACCCCGCGAATGAGCGGTGCCGCCCGACCACAGGAAAATAGACTGGATTGGAGTCGTTCGAGAGATGTATAGTGCAGGCCTTGGCCGGCTAGGACGGAAATCCCCGTACAATCGTCTTGGCCGAAATTTGTTCGACGATGTTAAGTGACGTCCTGTCGAGGGAAGTATGACACCGGAAGAGTCCCGCAAAGAGTCCCGCCAAATCAGGCTCGCTGAGTATACAGCTATACGCAGCGAGATTACGACGCTGCTGACGGTCCAGCTTCAATTCATAAACTTCAGCGTTCTACTGGGAGGCGTCCTTACCGGACTGTTCATTGCGCATCCATCCTTCGAAGCGGCGGTCTTTTTCCCTCTTCCATTTCTTATTCTCGGACTTCTGTACGGAGATGCAAAGGCGCGTATTCTGCGCGCAGCACGCTATATCCATGCTAAGCTTCGACCGACATTGATTGACCCTGCTGATGAACCGACAAGTCTGCGGTGGGAAATATTCATCAGAGAAGAAAGCACGCTGAACCCTTTCCTGGCATGGGCCGACTGGTTAAGATGGGTCGCATTCTTGGTGCCTCTTACAGTCCCGATCCCATGGTTGATTCGGAATCGCCCCCCAACAAATCATTGGGTATGGGTCCTGATGGTCATTCTATTCGGGGTCGAGGTGCTTCTGTTCGTCCTCCTCATATGGGTCATCGCACTAAAACTCGATGGCTATTCGGAAGGACTTCTTGATGAAAAAGAAAAATAACCTTCCTTCCTTTCGCTTTTTTCCCCGGCTGAGCGAGTCCAATGCTCGCAGTCAACTCAGGATTTTGCATCGCAAGCTGGAGGACTCCGGCACTCTCCATATCCAGGCGAACCAAAATGGTGTTTACCCGGCGAGTGCGAGCCAGACGGGGGATTCCCCGACTGGATATCAAGACGCCTGGCTGCGCGACAACGCGATGATTGCCTTCTCCCGCTGGAAGTGCGGAGATTCGGCGTCGGCATTTAAGACCTTGCAGAGCCTGTCGGCATTCTTGAAGACCCAGGCCCGTAAAATGGAAGCAATCATCGAGCACCCCAGGCTGGCAGAGAATGTTCAGCAGCGCCCTCACGTTCGGTTCAATGCAAAGACTCTGAAGGAGCTCGATCAAAACTGGGCCCACGCTCAAAACGATGCGCTCGCTTATGTGGTTTGGCTGAGACTCCGCATGGCTGGCAGCGACCCACAGTTTCGGCTGACCAAGGATGAACGCGACCTGTACGATTTGTTCCCTGCATACTTTGGGGCAATCAGGTACTGGGAGGATCTCGACAGTGGTGCCTGGGAAGAGGACCGAAAAGTAAATTCCTCCAGCGTGGGCGCAGTCGTTGCTGCTCTTCTTGAGTTTCAGAAACTGGAGAAGAGCCGAAGAGGACCCCGCAGCGGAGCAGAACGGAAACGCTTCGACGCGCTTATAAACCACGGGATGCAAACCCTCTGCCGGCAGCTTCCCTTCGAGTCGCCCCCTAACCGAAAGACCGATGCGGCAACCTTATTCCTCATATATCCCCTGGGACTTATTAGCCCGTCAGGAGCTATTAGAGACCGGGGGACGCAGGACTGGATATTGTCCCTGGTCCGGGCCAGACTACTAGGCGCGAAGGGCATCAGGCGATACACAGGCGATTCCTACTATTGCCAGGACTACGACAAATGGCTTTCTCCTGAGCAGCGTGCGGGTGATTTCAGCAATCGGGTTGAGCTTCGTGATCAGCTACTGCAGCCCGGATGCGAGGCGCAATGGTGTCTGTTTGATCCTCTCCTGTCGGTTATTTATGGAGAGAGAAACCTCTTAGGTGAGCAACTCGAATTTCTGAACCGAGCACTTGGGCAACTCACGGTCGATGGCAGATGTCCCGAACTATACTATCTTAGGGATGGAACTCATGTTCCTAACGAGCACACGCCACTAGCCTGGACACAAGCGAACCTTGCAATTGCCATTCATGAGCTGGAGTCATCGTTGAGCAGTCACAAACGCAGGCCGTAACTTTCGCCTTTGCTCCGGCGGGTGGCGAGATGCCCACCCATTCGCAGTTTTCGAATGAGTGGGTGCGGATAGCCCTCAGCAATCATTCCTGGCGATCGATCGGGACGCCAGCATGGCCGGCAGCCGCGTCTGTCCTGTTGATCTCGGCTTGCCCGCCCCCTTCATGGCCGCATCCTCACCACCTTCCGGCGGCGCTCAACTAGCCCGCATTGGCGTCTTGTTTTGCAAAAAAAGAAAGCGCAGAATGTGGAAACTTCAAGAATACAGTTTTTGATTTCCGATAAGCCCTTTCTGTCGGAATTGCGTTTTGGCTTCTATCTTGGCGACGAGGCGGGACACGACCTCGTCAGTCCGTTCATCGTACTTCGGCTCCAACAACATGCAGACCCTGCTGCATAGGTGATCTAGGTACAGGACGATTCAAATTCAATATCAAGGAGAAAGAATGAATAAGACGCTGTGCAGGTTTGCAGGACTGTGTACGCTCGCGATGGCCGCTGTTTGGGCTATGCCGGCCAGTGCGCAGATGACAGAAGTCAAAGAAAAACCACCGATGTACTCGTATGTTTCTTTTTGGAATATTCCCCGTGCGCAATGGGGTGAGATGGAGAAGGCGGATGCAGCCGATAAGCCGCTTCTGGACAAGGCTGTGGCGAGCGGGGCCATCATCGGCTATGGCAACGATGTGAATATGGTTCACCAGCCCGACGGCTCGACCCACGACGAGTGGTGGTCGTCGATGTCCATGGCCGGGTTAATGAGCGTGCTGGACCAGTTCTACAAGAACGGCAGCGCCACTTCTTCCGTTCTGGAGAGTGCCACCAAGCATTGGGATGGCATTTACGTCAGCCGCTACTACAACTGGCATTCCGGATCGTGGCAGGGTCTGTATACCCATGGCGGTTCCTACAAGCTAAAGGCAGACGCTCCAGATGACGCAGTGGACATGCTCAGCAAGGGCTTGCTGGTGCCTCTATTGGAGAAGCAGCTCGCGAACGGCACGATTCAAGAGTATGAAATCGATACCGAAGCGATCCATACCGATGCGCCGGGCACGATCTGGATTTTCTACATCGCAACCAACGCGGACAGCCTGGACAAGGTCAATGCCGCGGTGCGGGACTCGCGGAAGACGAATCCGCTGGCCGGAGCTGCATTCGATTCCATGATCGACTTCAGCGCCCACCGCGACTACCTGGCGCGCACCAACGCTACCTACAAATAGTTTCTTCACTGCCTGTCCCGGCCCGCGAGCGTCCCGTTCTGGCGGCGCTCGCGGGCCGGGTTTGAGACGCGCAAACCCCATGTGCTAGCATTGCAAGTTTGTTACAGCTTCACCATGCCCAGCCTGCATGGTGCCCCGCCTTTTTGCCTCACTGGCAACCCCGGGGTTGTGCAAGCACATAACAAATGTGCTGCCGGGGGAATTTGCCTCTGAGATCGCGCGGCGCCAAACGGCCCTGTGGCTTGAGTTTTGATGATCAGCGGGTGGAGCACCGCTTTAGCGGTGCAGCTATGACTTGAAGAGGAAATCGGCTTTAGCCGCTGAGGTAAGGGGAAAGCGTTACCTCAGGCGCTAAAGCGCGATCCCAGATATCGCGGGACAATGCACGCCTGAAAGGCGTGCTCCACCCATTCCAACATGATGCCCGCGAAGCTACTCCAGGTCTTACACGCAAGGAGTCCTACGTGAAGAATTATGAAGGCGCAAATATTCGCAACGTCGCCCTGCTGGGGCACTCGCACTCGGGCAAGACCTCGCTCACCTCGGCCATGCTGTTCACTGCGGGCGCAACCCAGCGACTGGGCCGCGTGGATGAGGGCAACACCACCACCGATTACGAAGAAGAAGAGATCGCGCGCGCCATGTCGCTTTCCGCAGCGACTGCCGTGGTCGAGTGGGGCAAGGCCAAGATTAACCTCATCGACACGCCGGGCTTCAACATGTTTATTCATGAGGCCGAGATGTCGCTGCCCGCGGTGGAGGCCGGTCTGGTCGTAGTGGATGCAGTCAGCGGCGTGGAGGTGGTGACCGAGCGCATCTGGAATTATTGCGACAAGCTGGCGCTGCCGCGCGTCATCGTCTGCACCCGCATGGACCGCGAGCGCGCCGACTTCAATCGCGTAATGGAGTCGCTGACCTCCGCCTTCGGACGCACCGTGGTTCCGGTGCAGTTGCCCATCGGCTCCGAGAAGAGCTTCACCGGCGTGGTCGATCTGGTAAATATGCAGGCGTACACCTACGAGATGGGCGGCAATGGCAGATCGAAGGTTGGCCCGATTCCCGACAATCTCGCCGAGCAGGCCAAGGCCGCGCACGAGCGACTGGTGGAACTGGTGGCTGAAGGCGATGACGCACTGATGGAAGAGTTCTTCGACAAAGGCACCATCGATGAAGAGCACATTATCGCCGGTCTGCACAATGCGATTCGCGAGGACAAGATCTTCCCCGTGCTCTTTGCCTCCGGGCTGGGCAACATCGGCACCGACGAAGTGCTCGACTTCATCGTGAACTACATGCCCACGGCAGCCGAGCGCGGTACAGTCAGCGCCGCTCCCACACCTAACAACGGCGAGCCCGCCACGCGCAAGGTCAGCGATTCCGAGCCGCTGTCGATCTTCGTTTTCAAGACCATCAGCGATCCCTTCGCTGGCCGCATCTCGTTCTTCAAGGTCTACTCGGGCGTGCTGAAAAACGATGCCATGCTGCAAAACTTCACGCGCAGCACGGCCGAGAAGTTCGCGCACATCTCCGCCATGCAGGGCAAAACCGCTGTTCCAGTAAACGAACTTCACGCTGGCGACATCGGCGCGGTTGCAAAGTTAAGAGAGACGCTGACCGGCGACACGCTGGGCGACAAAGCGTCGGCCATCCAGTATCCACAGGTCACCTTCGCAGAGCCCGCCATCACCTTCGCCATCGAGCCGAAGACGCGCGCCGACGAAGACAAGCTGAGCAACGGCATCCACAAGCTGATGGAAGAAGATGCCATGCTGCGCTTCTTCCGCGATCCGCAGACGAAGGAGTTCCTCATCGCCGGTACCGGCCAGCAGCACATTGAAGTCGTGGTCTCCAAGCTGAAGAACCGCTATCACACCGAAGTCAACCTGAAGGCGCCGAAGGTGCCGTATCGCGAGACCATTCGCGGCCGCGCCGACGTGCAGGGCCGTCACAAGAAGCAGAGCGGTGGCCACGGCCAGTTCGGCGATTGCAAGATCAAGATGGAGCCGCTGCCCCGCGGCGGCAACTTCGAGTTCGTCAACGAAATCTTCGGCGGCTCCATTCCCAGGAACTACATTCCCGCGGTCGAGAAGGGCATTGTGGAAGCGGCGCAGCGCGGCTTCCTGGCCGGCTTCCCCGTCGTCGATTTCAGGGTCATCCTCTACGACGGCTCCTATCACGATGTCGATTCCAACGAGCTTTCGTTCAAGACCGCCGGCCGCATCGCCTTCCGCAAAGCCATGGAACAGGCGAAGCCGACAATTCTGGAACCGATCATGAACGTCGAGATCACGATTCCCGACGAATTCGCCGGCTCCATCATGGGCGACCTCAACAGCCGTCGCGGACGCATCCAGGGCATGGACAACAAGGCCGGCAAGACCGTCGTCAAGGCCGAAGTGCCAATGTCTGAGATGCTGACCTACGGCACCGATCTGACCTCGATGACCCAGGGCCGCGGCAGCTTCGCCATGGAAATGCATCACTACGATGTGGTGCCTGCACTGCAGCAGGAGAAGATCATCGCGGCTGCCAAGGCCGAGCGCGGCGAAGAGGTGGAAGAAGAAGAGTAGTCATCGGGACCCCGGCTGCGCGACTTGTGCTGGCGAATCTCGCGAGCGTTGCAGATGGCTGCCTGGATCCCAGAGTCTGCGTGAGAACTCGGACTGCAAGTTTGTGGTGCGACAAGCATCTGAAATTGTGGCGCAAATCGAGCGCCGTAGGCGCGAAATAATCTAGCCCAGCACGCAGCCGCAGGCGGAGTGCTGGGTAGAGTGGGAAAATTCGCCGAGTCCCGTAGGGACGGCACAGTTCTCACTCAGACTCCGCAACCGTAGCCGCCTCCACGCCAACGTCTGTATGCTAGTGAGCTGCACTGGAGACCCTGATGCCCCTCAGCGTAACGCGGCGCCTGCCGCACTGGCTTCTCCTGATTCTGTTAATCGTTTCGTTCCCTCTCGCCTTGATTTGCCAGCAGCAGCCTGACGCCAAACTGTTCTCCGGGATGCAGTGGCGGCCGATCGGCCCGTTTCGCGGCGGCAGAGTTACCTCAGTTGCGGGAGTGTCAAGTGACCCGAACACCTACTACTTCGGGACGCCCGGCGGCGGAGTCTGGAAGAGCACGAATGGCGGACGCGTCTGGCAGCCCATCTTCGACAGAGTGCCCGTGCCTTCCATCGGAGCGGTGACGGCTGCGCCGTCGACGGCCAATGTCGTCTACGTCGGCACCGGAGAGCAAACTGTGGGCAAGGGACTCTATCGGTCATCCGACAGCGGAGCGACGTGGACCAGCGCCGGTTTGCAGGACGTGGCCTACATCCAGGCAATCATTGTTGATCAGCGAAACCCAGATGTCGTCGTCGTCGCCGGCAACTCCGTCGGCGTGGGAATTTTCTGGCGGCCACTGCCAAAAGCAGCATTGCTGACCAATCGCGGAATCTTTCGCACCGAAGACGGGGGAAAAAGCTGGAAGAAAGTTTATGCCAACGATCAGAGCGTTGGAGTGGTCGACATGTGCTCCGATCCCGGCGACCCTCGCACGCTTTACGCGGTGGTGTTTCATCCTGAATCGGGTTCCGGCGCCACCCAAGTGGCCGATACCTCCGACATCATCAAGTCCAGCGACGGAGGTTCGACCTGGGCGCCGCTGGTAAGCAAAGGCCTGCCTGACAAAGCGCGCGGAAGGGTGGGCATAAGCGTCGCTGCGGGAACAGGCGGACGCCGTTTGTACGCGATTGTCGATCAGGGCTTGTTCCGTTCCGACGATGGCGGCGCGAACTGGTATCAGTCCAGCAAAGATCCGCGCGTCATCGGCAGTCTCTACTTCAGCCGGGTTTTTACCGATCCGAAGAATCCTGACGTGCTCTACGTGGCCCAGACTTCGCTCTATCGCTCCACTGACGGTGGTAAGACATTCGAGGCCTTCGTGGGCGCGCCCAGTGGCGACGACTTTCACGTCCTGTGGATCGATCCGCAGAATTCCGCGCGAATGCTCCTCGGTGTCGATCAGGGCGCAATTGTCAGCGTCAACAGCGGCCAGACATGGACCTCGTGGTACAACCAACCGACCGGCCAGTTCTATCACGTCTCCACTGACAACTTATTTCCTTACCGCGTCTTCGGCGCCCAGCAGGACAGCGGGACTGCCAGCGTTCTCAGCCGCAGCAACTACGGCGAGATCCTGCTTCAGGATTGGTACTCCATTGGCGGCTTTGAGTACGCCTACATTACTCCCGACCCGGCGAATCCAGACTTCGTCTACAGCAACGGCTGGTATGGCTCCGTCGTGCGCTATGACAAGCCGACCGGCGAGATCGCTGTCGTCTTTGAGAAGGGACAAAAGTATCGCGCCGGAAGTATGCCGCCGCTGGTCTTCTCACCGCAGGATCCGTCGGTGCTGTATCTGGGGATGCAGTTCGTGCTGAAGACCTCCGATGGCGGGCGCAGTTGGCACGAGATCAGCCCTGACTTGACCGGTTATGTGGAGAAAGAGCGGAAAGAAGGCGAGAAGGCCGCACCCGGTGAGGAGCATCCGCCAGCCATTACATCGCTATCGCCTTCCCAGGTCCAGGCCGGTGAAATCTGGGTGGGGACGACCAACCGGCTGGTGCAGCTCACGCGCGACTCAGGCGCGACCTGGCAGAACGTCACTCCGCCGGGATTGACCGCACCCACCGAGATTCTGTACGTCGAGGCCTCACATCATGATGCCGCTACTGCCTACCTGACTGTCGGCGGGACACGCGAGTCCACTCCTCCGGCTATTTTTCGCACCCATGACTACGGAAAAACCTGGCAGAAGATCGTCGACGGGTTTCCTCCGAACGAAATGGTCCGCGTAGTCCGCGAAGATCCCAAGCGCAAAGGTCTCCTCTACGCCGGAACCGATACCAGTGTCTTCGTCTCCTGGGACAACGGCGACCACTGGCAGTCGTTCTCGCTGAACCTTCCGCCAACTCCCGTGACCGACATTGCTGTCCACGGGAACGATCTCGCCATCTCAACTTTTGGCCGCTCCTTATGGGTCCTGGACGACCTGACTCCCTTGCGTGAGTTCGAGCCCAAGGTGACGTCCGCGAACGCGTACCTTTTTCCTCCTGCGACCGGCATGCGAGTGCGCTGGGACAATTATCAGGACACGCCCTTTCCACCTGAGACCCCTGCCGGGCAGAATCCGCCGGATGGCGCCATCATCGACTACTACCTGAAGAACGCGGCTACTGGCGAGCTGACGCTGACAATCTACGACGACAAAGGCGCCGAGGTCGCCAGCTATTCGAGTGAGGCGAGGCCGTTTGATCTTCTCCCGGCGAACGCCCCCGAATACTGGTTCGCGCCTCCTGTCGCGCTGACGAAATCGGCGGGCGTGAATCGCTTCGTATGGAACCTGCGATATCCGGCTCCGCTCACTCTTCCTTATGGCTACTTCGGCGCGCTGTTGGGCTATACGGAATACACGCTGGCAGACCACGCGGTGCCGGGCGACACACCAAGGTTGCAGCCGCAGGGGCCGCTGGTCATTCCAGGCAAATACAAGCTGAACCTGCACTACGCCGGCACAACCTCGGATGCGGAGCTCACCGTCGAGCTCGATCCTCGCGTTCGCGCTTCGCAGTCGGACCTGGCGGAGCAACGCGATCTGGCATTGCAGGCCAGCCGTGGCATGAAGGCAAGCTTCGAGGCCTATCATCAGGTCGCTGAGTTGCGAATGGCCCTGGCGGATCGGCAAAAGGGCCTAAGCGCTGACGCGATGAAGAAGCTGAAGGAAGCGGCCGACGCGCTGGATAAGAAGATCGATGCCGCGCAGAATGGTACTCACACCGCTCCCGGCTTCGGGCCTATCAACCGCGAACTGGCCCGGTTGATCTATAGCGTTGAAAGCGCTGACATGCGTCCGGCGGACACCGTACGGGCAGCGATTCAACAAAGTTGCGATGCGCTCGACAAAGCTCTCGTGCTCTGGTCGCAGCTGAACGCCCAAGATGTTCCTGCGTTCAACGCGACCCTTGCCGCGAATAAGGCGCAGGCATTGCCGGTAACGACGGTTGGCATGAGCGGATGCAAACCATAAGTCGGTGAATGAATGGGCGGAGCGCCACATCAGCGTACTCGCGCCCGGTTACAGTAAGTCTTAGACTGGCCTAGAATCGTTTGTGGCGCCCTGGAAGGTCACCCCGACGGCACGCGGCATATGAAAGCTCTCGATCGCTTCATCAAAGGGGACATGCACGGCGTCCACTACGCGGTGAGCATCGCCATTGCGACCGCAGTGCTGTGGATTTGTGTCCACGAGCTTGCTGCGGCCAATCCCGTCTGGGCCATCAGTTCCATGGTCGCCACCAGCGATCCGCTGATGAAGACGGCCTTATTGACTTTTCGTGCCCGCATCATCAACACCACGGTTGGCTGCGCTGTCGGACTCTTGTTCATCGCCATTGGAGGCAACAGGATCATTGCTCTGCCGGTCGCCTTGGCGGTGACTGTGCTGGTGACCTCTTACATTGTTCGCATTCAAACCATGTGGCGACAGGCGCCAATCAGCGCGGCCTTCGTCATTGCTGCCGGTCTGGAGCATCACGCCCGACTCCCTGGGCTTAAAGCGGGCGTGCAACGAATGTCTGAAGTGCTGTTCGGCTGTGTTATCGGTCTGGCAGTCGCATGGTTGGTGTCCATCGTCTGGCCGCTGCCCGACCAGGCGCCGGTTGCTGGCGCTGCCCAGTCCACTTCTTCCGCGCAGAAATAACGGAAGTCGTCTGAGTGCCTGCAAATCGAGTGTGACCGCAGACTCATTTCTACTATCCGCTGTAGTTGAATTTTGCCAAATCTTGCGACAAAATCAGCCGATAATGGAACTGGCGGAGTTGAGTCGGCCCCAATTCCGGTGTACGATGCTTGCAATCAGTTGTTCTCGTCCCCCCAAAGAAATCGCACGACGCAGACAATTAAACGGATTCTATTGCAATTCTGCGGATTTCGTTGCATGTGAGTCGAACGTGCATTGTAGGACTTTGTTCCCCGAGATAAAATTTACCTCGCTGCTCGCCAGAATGAGAGATCACCCATGAAGCAGTTATTGATCGCGTTGATGGTGGTAAGCGCTTTAATCGCTCCGGCAGTGCTATGCTCCGCCAATAAATCGAAGCCGTCAACGTCTCCCATTTACGTCTTCACCAACGATGACGCACTGCGGCATACCTATTCCAGCGTTTATCTCGCGGGAGGTTCGCAAGGGTCGCCGACCTTGACCTTTCAGCAAAGCATCAACACGACTGGCCTGGGCATAGGAGGCGGTTTTTTTGGAACGCCGCGACTGGCGATGCTGCCATCCAGCTCTGCCCAGTGCCTGTTTGTGTCCGATGCCGGTTCCAGTGACATCGCGGCTATTAACATCCAGACGCAGACGGTGTTGGGAACCTTCCAGGGTTCGACCAACGACAATGGGACCAGCAATGGCATTGGTATGGTGATGAATCAGAACTACCTGTACGCCGGCTACACCCTATCCAACACGATAGCGACTTTCTCCATCGGAGCGGGATGCCAGCTGTCGTTCCTGGGCGACATCGCCGTCACTCCTCTGAATGGCGGCTGGATCGCCGGGATGGCGCTCAATGGAAACGTGCTCGTGGTTGCCTACATTGATGGTTCTATCCAGTCGTTCAACACGGCCAGCGGAATTCCCACGTCGAATAACGATGAGCAGAACGCGACCGGCTTTGCGTCGGCTTACTTTCCTGACAGCGTAGACATCACTCAAGACGGCCATTTTGCGATCTTCGGCGACGCGGCCGTACCCACGACCGTGGAAGTTTCCGACCTGTCCTCGGGTAAGCTCGCTCCCACCGTCCTGTACATTCTTGGCGCGGCAACGAACGCCATCGGACCAGGGATCAATTCTGCTACCGCGCGGCTCAGTCCGGATGAGAGCCTGATCTATATCAGCAACAGCCAAAACGGCTACGTTACCGCCGCCTTCTTTAATAGGAACACCGGCAAGGTAACGGGGGGCTGTAACTCCCCACAGCTGGCGAACTTTTATAACCCGTGGGCCTATGTCGGATCGCTACAGACCCGCGATACGACGGGAACCGGCAATGTACTTTACGTTGCGGAGTTCGGTTCGTCCATCGGCATAGTCAACGTCACGTCGACTGGGACGGCGTGCACGCTGACCGAGTCTGCCGCGTCTCCGGTGACCGACGACTTGAGCCCGGGACTGCTGTCGATCCAGGTATTTCCTCCGCGGCCGTTCTAGCAGGAGAGCGCCACGGCCGAAGAGTTGGGCGCAGGAATTTAGGAGTGTAGGAATGCGCGTAATGATGAAAGCAACTTGGTTGTTCCTGATCTGTGCAATTGCGGTCACGGTGGCTTCGGCGCAGGACATGTGTCCGGCTCGACCGCTGCCGGGGAGTCTGGTTGTTAACCCTCTGGATTTGTTCAGCCAAAATGGCTCTCTGACCGTCAACATGACGCTGGAGAACCAGGAGGGCACCGACCACTTCATGCACTACTGCTATTCCTACATATACCAGGGACAGCAGATCGAAGCTCCCACGCTTCGCCTCAATCCGGGCGATCAGCTGAACCTGAACCTCACCAACAGCATTCAGGCGCCGTACGACAAGTACCCCAAGAAGATGCAGATGAGCATGCATGTTCCGCAACCGGCAACCAAGCAGCCTGACGCCGATTGCAACGGCGGAATGATATTGCCCAGCACCACGAACATGCACTTCCATGGAATGAATATTGCGCCGATTTGTCACCAGGACGATGTTATCTATACCCTCATCCAGTCAGGCGATCCTCCCTTCCAATACAACTTCCAAATTCCTCCAAACGACAACCCGGGAATGTATTGGTACCATCCGCATCCCCATGGTGAGGCCACAACGCAGATCGACGGGGGAGCCTCCGGTGCACTTTTTATCGAAGGGACTATCAATGGGACGCAGGGCCTGCCGGAACGCGTACTCGTCATCCGTCAGCAATTCAACAACCCCAATTCCTGGATTCCCGGCCCCAATCAACTGACGGTTAACTACCAGCCGGCTCTGTTTCCCGATGCGCCGTCGCCGTACATCAACATGCAATACGGGCAACAGGAATTCTGGCGGGTTCTGAATGCAACCAGCCAGTCGTTTCTCAGCCTGCAGGTTGTTTACGGCACAACCCCACAGCAAGTACAAGTTGTGGCGCTGGATGGCATTCCCTTGTCGCCGCCGCTGAATGAAACTCAGATGATTGTACCGCCGGCCGGACGGGTTGAATTCATCGTGCCCGGTCTTCCCTCCAACCAGGAAGGGATATTCCTGACGAACGGTTATGCCACGGGTGCGGTGGGCAACGCCAATCCACCGCAAGACCTCTTGAAGATGTTCGGGACCGACAGCGCGAAAGTCGAGCCTCCTCCGGCGCGGCCTGCGAGCAAGCCGCCGGCTGATCGTCCGCGATTTTCCGGCCTGCTGACGGCGCAGCCTACGACCACCAGAAGTCTCTATTTCTCTGAGCAGACGGTGGGCAGCAACGGACCCACCCAGTACTTCATCACTGTGGCGGGGGCAAAGCCGAAAGTGTTTCACATGGACGATCCGCCCGCGATTACCACCACCATCGGTGCGATTGAGGATTGGACAATCGAGAACCACGCGGGCGAGGCACACGATTTCCACATTCACCAGGTCCACTTCCTGCTGATGGCGATCAACGGTGTGCCCGTGCAAAACCCGGAGCTCTACGATAGTTATCCCA
>JBEKTC010000021.1:0-23210 GCA_049516475.1 Candidatus Korobacteraceae bacterium
GTTGCCGTGCTGGGCGGCCGAACTACCGGTGCGCGCACGACGAAGGCATTCTATATGGCGGCGGCAGTGGTGAACTGTGCGGGAGCATGGGCGTCGCAAATCAAACCCCTTGGAATGCCGACTCGTCCCGTGAAGGGACAGATGGTCTGCATGGTGCCGCAAGCGGGTGCGCATGCCTCCGGCCCGCTGATTCGGCATGTGGTGCGCACTCCTGAGGTCTACATCATTCCGCGCAGTGACGGACGCATGCTGCTGGGGGCAACGGTCGAGGAAGCCGGCTTTGACAAGCACGTGGATGCCGATACCGTGCAGCGCCTGCAGCGGGCTGCGATGAATGTTGTGCCGGAGATCGGCAAGATGCGCATTCACGATGCCTGGGCAGGATTGCGTCCGGGCTCGCCGGACGGACTTCCCATCCTCGGAGCAACTTCTCTGTCGGGATACTACGCAGCGACCGGACACTATCGCGACGGGATCATGCTTGCGCCCGTGACCGCGCTGGTCATGACCCAACTGTTGAAGGGGAAGTCCCCCGATTTCGATATGGAAGCGTTTTCGCCGTTGCGGTTTTTGTAAATCGCAAAGAAACCTGAACACGGTTTTGAACGTGACGTGAATTACTGTGAACGGATGTGAATTACTGTGAAGGGAAGACGAGAGCCGCTTACGTCGCTGGGTACGATTCGTCCAAACTACGTGGCGAGGAAAATTTCCAACGTTGTGAACTTTTCGCTCGCGGCCGCCGTATATCGGTGAGGGATACTGGAAGTAGGAGTGTAGCGCCTGCTGGCACTCCAATTGCATCAAAAGGTGAGGGGTCAAACAGAGTGTTTCGCCAGCGGTTTGGCGGCCCAGGCGGAACAAACTCGAGGGAAACTTGAAGGCGTCCCTGTGCTGTTTAACCCCGGCCTCACATTCTATGCGAAGGCGCGGGAAATGCAAGTTGATCCCGTACCGGCCAACTAAAAGCTTGGGGCGTTGCCATAGCCGCATGGGCTGCCAGAACGATAGTCAAAAAAGTAAGGAGAGACTAGAAAATGACTCGTACACTGGCTCGCGTAACTTTGTTTATCTTCGCGCTCACCATGTCCATCGGCGCTTTTGCCGCCTCCAAATCTCAAGAGGTCACGCTGCTCCACGATGCGCAACTCAATGGCAAGACGCTTCCTGCCGGCGACTACACAGTGAAATGCGACACCACCGGCTCTACCGCCCAAGTGAAGTTCGTGAAGAATGGCAAGGAAATAGCCTCCGCAACCGGCCAGGTCAAGCAGCTCGCCAACGCACCCGATCACAACCAGGTTGTCACGCAGGATGGTAACGGCAATTCGACCATCAGCGAGATCGACTTCAGCAACAGCAAGACTGGTGTGACGTTCGATTCTGGAACGAGCATGTCCAGTGCAGGACAGTAGTAGGCTGACAACATTTGAGTAGGACGAGAAGGGAGCGCGAAGCTCCCTTTTTCTTTGAAGGGTCACCCGCTCCGGTGAAACGCTTTTACTTCTTGTCATCACGAGCCGGCTTTAGGCGGTGAGGGATCCGCTTCTTCGCGAATTCACCAACAGCAATCCCTCGCTCGTGATTACAACTTCAATGTTCGACAGATTGTTTGCTGCTAAGCCCTACACTAATTTCCGTAACTCGCGCCGAAGGATCTTGCCCGACGCCGTGCGCGGCAGCTTCTGCACAAAGTAAATCTCGCGCGGTATCTTGTAATGCGTAAGGCGCTCGGCCACGAATGCCTGTAGTTCCTCCGCGGTCTGTTGATTAGCCGGCTTCTCTTCACGCACGACGACGAAGGCGCAAGGGACTTCTTCTCCAGCGGCGTCGATACGCGATACCACGCCGCAATCGCGAACCATGGGGTGTTCGAGCAGCACGCTCTCCACTTCGGCAGGCGCGATGGAGAATCCCTTGTACTTCATCATCTCCTTGCGGCGATCGACCACATAGTAAAACCCATCTTCATCGACGCGCACAATGTCGCCCGTCCAATACCAGCCGTCGCGCAGGACCGCGGCCGTGGCGTCGGGCGATTTCCAGTAGCCCAGCATGAACTGTGGTCCGCGCATGACCAACTCACCGATTTCGCCGGATGCAACGTCCTGCTCCTTCTCATCCACCACGCGGCAGTCGGTCTGAGCGACTGGCATGCCAACCGATTCCGGCTTATACAGCTCCGGCGCCAGGAAGCCAATGTGTGTCACCGGAGAGGCTTCCGTCATTCCGTAGCCCTGGCGAATCGGAATGCCGGTGCTGGCAGTAAAGCGGCGCGCCAGTTCGGGTGCCAGCGGCGCAGCACCCGACTTCACCCAGCTCAGGCGATGCTCGCGCGGAAACTTTCCCTGCTCCGCGGCCTGGCAATACGCCAGCAGGGTAGGCGGTACGCACAGTGCAAATGTGATGCCTTCGTCGGCGATAAGCCGCAACGAAGCTTCGCAGTCGAAGCGCGGCATCAGCACTAGCGTGCAACCCCGAATCAAAGCCAGGTTGAGGCCGACCGTTAGTCCGTAAATGTGGTACAGCGGGAGGAAGCACAACATGACATCGTCTTCGACGATCGCCTTGCTTTCCCCTGGCGTCAGCGTCTGATAGACATTGGCCACAAGGTTGTAGTGCGACAGCATCACACCTTTGGGAAGCCCCGTGGTGCCGCTGGAGTAGGGAAGCGTTGCCAGCGCAACTCGCGAGTCGCGCTCGGGCGCAGGCAAATGCACGCTCTCCGCCGCTTCGAATAACGAGTCGAAGGGCTGCGACCCGGTCGGTCCCGGCGCGCGCACGGTGTAAACCCGCCGCAACGCGGGCAGAAGGCCAAGATCGATTCCGGTAAGTAGCGCTCCATCGGTGATAAGGGCGACTGCGTCGGAATTTTCCAGTTGGTAGCGGACTTCGCGCTCGCGGTAGGTGGGGTTCAAGGTAGTCGGAACCGCGCCCGCCAGAGTCGCAGCATGATAAGCCACGCCGAACTCCCAGCAGTTGGGCAGGAAGATGCCAATGACCTCGCCGGGACGAATGCCTGCTGCCACCAGTCCACGCGCGGCGCTCTCCACCATCGCTCCATAGGCGGCATAAGTAATGCGTTGCGCGGGTATGCAGGAGACGTCGACAATCGCGATCTTGGCTCCATGACGCCGGCAGGAATCCAGCACCACGTCGTGCACGAACCTGCCCTCGGGATCGGCGAAGAGCTGCGTCCGTAACGATGCAGGTGAGCGGCCCATGGCTGGTGCGCAAAAGTTTATCAGGTTCGAGAGGTCATGCCGCTGATTTCTGCTATCGCGAGAGCGATCGCTGTTATGCTTGGGCCGGAACTGTTACCTTCACCACGATGCGAGGACTGAAAGGGAAGCGGGTTGTCATTACCGGGGGCGCCAGCGGCATTGGCGCCGCGACGGCTGCTCGTTTTGTTGAAGAGGGCGCGAAGGTTGCGATTCTGGATCGCGACGCGGACGGGTGCGACAGAATTGGCCGCGAATTGCCCGGAATTGCAGGCGTCTTCCGCGCCGATGTTGCCGATCTTCAGCAGGTGCAGCACGCCTTCGGCAACATCATTGTCGGATTGGGCGGGCTGGACGTCGTCATCAACAACGCCGGCATCAGCATTCGCCACAACTTTCTCGACATCACGCCGGAGGATTGGAACAAGGTCCTTGCCGTCAATCTGAGCGGCGTTTTTTATGTTGCGCAGATGGCCGCACGTTACATGATGGAGCGCTCCGGCGGCGTCATTCTGAACATGGCTTCGACGAATGGGATGGTGGGACATCCCTACTACGCTGACTACAACGCTACCAAGGCCGGCGTGATCGAACTGACACGCTCGATGGCTTTGGAACTGGCTCCCAAGGTGCGAGTGAATGCGGTCGCACCGGGTTACGTGCTCACGCCGATGCAGCGGGCCGAGTATTCCGACGAGATGCTAGAGGCCGTCAACCAGAAGATCCCCTTGGCCCGCCATGCGCAGCCGGAGGAGATTGCGGCGCTGTTCGCATTTCTGGCCTCGGATGACGCCGCCTATCTCACTGGCAACGTGTATGTTGTCGACGGCGGTGAGACGGCTGGAGGGCTGGCCAGTCGCTGACCAAGGTCACGCTGAAGGCATCGATGGATATGCATTGTGCGGCATATGTATTTGGAGGTATACTTGGAGTCGAAATGGATCGTTGAAATTGGCGGCGAGTTTGATCCGGAATTTAACCATCTACATGAAGATGTACGCACGGAAATCCTCGCTCTCTCGCGTCTTTTACAACGATTCGGGCCTCAGTTGGGAAGGCCCCGCGCTGACACGCTGTACGGCTCCCGCCAGGCCAATATGAAAGAATTGCGTTTTAGCGCAGCTGACAGCGAATGGAGGGTTGCATTTGCGTTCGATCCAACACGCAAGGCCATCCTTCTTGCGGCGGGCAACAAATCCGGCGTGAGCGAGAAGAGATTTTACAAGCGTTTTGTCGCTAAGGCCGATAAGCGCTTTCAGGCGCATCTAGACCGCCTGCAGGCGGAGAAAGGGAAGTAGTATGCCCCGCAACGTGAATGACGTTATTCGTGAGCTTGGCACCGCGCAACGCAGGAAGGTCGAGACGCGAGCAGCGCAGCTCATCGCTGAGGAGATGACGCTCCAGCAGCTCCGGCGAGCATGTAGGCTTACGCAGCAAAGAGTTGCAAGGTCCCTGCGCATCGGACAGGAAGGCGTGTCAAAGATTGAGAAGCGCAGCGACCTACTGATCTCCACTTTGCGCGACTATATCGAGGCCATGGGTGGGCAGCTCTCTCTTGTCGTGCAGTTTTCCGACCGCGAACCCGTCGTTCTATCGGGCATTGCTGAGGTAGCTCCCAACCGCAAGTCCAACCGCAAGAGCACTCAAGCGACAGCGTAGGGATGCTCTCCGATCGCTCTTGAACAACTGGCACGCCCACTGCTTCTAAATTCCCAGCCCCGTCACCCTCCATCCCGCTCCATGTACCTTGTGCCGGATGTTCAGGGTGATCAGCAGCGCGGTCATAGCTTCCACGATGCGCGCGTTCTCCAATTTGCCGCCATCGATGGCACGCACGCCCGGAATCTTGGCCGCCAGTTCCGACGCAACCTGGCGGGCGCGGTCATCGTCGCTGCAAACGATCACGTCGCAATCGACTTCGCCATCGCCGGCCAGCACCGTAGCCGACAGGCTGTGAAATGCCGCCGCAACTACAACATTCTTGCCCACGATTTCCTGCGCTTGTTCGGCCGCCGATCCCTGCCACACGCCGAGCACGCGAGTCGGGCGCCCGCCCACAGCAGCCGCCAATGGGACGGTCGCGTCGATCAGCACCGTGCCTGGGCGAAACGAAGGTTTCAACTGCTTCAGCAACTCCGCTTGTCCGGCGAACGGAACGGTCAGTACCACAATGTCGCACATCTTTGCGGCGACGGCGTTCTCCACGCCCTCCACGCTGCCGAGGACTCCGGCTTTCTCAGCCATCTGTGCGGCCGTAGCTTTGGCCCGCTCGCCGTCCCGCGAGCCGATGACGACCGACTCGCCTGCTCGCGCCCACCGGAGCGCCAGCCCGGAGCCTTCGGGACCGGTGCCTCCGACGACCGCGATCATGCGTTGCCGCCGGCCCCGACCGGCTCAGCACTGGTCTTAGGAAGAGGATAGGTGTAGCGCGTGTAGAGCGTGTTGCGCTGCGCGGGAATGCGGCCTAACTCAACGATTCTCTCCTGGAACTCCGCTGCCGATGTGTACTGGCCCGCAGTGGATCCCGCCAGCCGCGAGATGTTCTCCTCGAATAGCGTGCCTCCGTAATCGTCGGCCCCAGCCAGCAGAGACAGTTGCGAAGCCTCACGGCCAAGCTTCACCCACGAAACCTGAATATGGTTGATGGATCCGGCAAGCAGGAGGCGCGCCAGCGCATGAACTTTCATGTGCTCCGCGATTGTGCCACCGTCGCGCGCCAGCCCCTGCGCGAACAGCAAGGTGTTCTCGTGGATGAATCCGAGTGGGACGAACTCCGTGAAGCCGCCAGTACGCAATTGGATCTCGCGGAACAGGAGCATTTGGCTCACCCAGTGCTCCGGCGTTTCGCTGTGGCCGTACATCATGGTCGAAGTGCTACGGATGCCGCACTCATGCGCCGTCTCAATCACCTCGCGCCACTGCGCGCTGGTCAGTTTGTTGCGCGACAGCACGTGGCGCACCCTGTCGTCCAGGATCTCGGCTGCTGTGCCGGGCAAGGTGTCAAGACCGTTGTCCTTCAACATCAGAAGGTATTCGCGCACCGGCATGCCCGTTAGCTGGACGCCGTACACCATCTCCATGGGCGAAAAGGCATGAGCATGCATCTTCGGTGTCGCCGACTTCACCGCACGCAGGATGTCGCGATAGTAAAACGGCGGCAAACTACGGGGCAGTCCGCCCTGAATACAGACTTCGGTCGCGCCCCATTCCTCGGCTTCGCGGCATTTGTGTGCCATCTCGTCCAGCGAGAGGAAATACGCAGTCTCATCGCGCGGTCCCACGCTGAACGCGCAAAACTTGCATCCCACAAAGCACACGTTGGTGAAGTTAATATTGCGAGTCACAACGTAGCTGACCGTATCGCCAACCAACAGCTGCCGCAGTTGATTCGCAGCCACTACCAATCCGAAAAAATCGTCGCCCTCGCAGTTGGCGAGCTGCAGGCATTCGCCGTGGCTGAGCACAGCTCCGTCGAGCGCGGTCATGACCTTGTCGATCGCGGCACGCACCGCAGGCGAAACTTGCCGCGAAACGTCATCCCACCTTGTGCCTTGCAGCGTCTGCCGATTGCACCAACTTAGCCCTTGCATTACTTCCTCGTTATATGCCGGAAATAGAAACGGTTTGGTTTGTATCAGGGCACGGCTTCCAGCAGTGCCGAAGGGAGCGCAGCGAGGGACCGTGGCTTTAGCCCCCGGAAATAACAGGCTTCTTCAAGGGCTGAAGCTCAAGTGATTTTTGCCTCGCCCAGGGCACGTCTGAAGACGTGCCCTGATACAAAGCGATCATGACCCAATTCTGGTTGCTCCCCAACCTAAAGTTTCGCTATCGGAATAAATCTTTCTCCGCTGGCCGCACCAACTGGCGTGCGCTACCGCCGCCGCGACGATACGGGTAACCCCGAATTATACAGGCTGGAATGCGGGAATCCTTTCCGCAAACCAGACCTGCGACACATGCTAATTCATCAGCTACTGCTTCCTCCGTCGCATGCATTTTGTAGCCGTAGGGATCAACCTTCCCGCGATAGTCATGAATCACTTTCATTCCGGCAACGCCGAGCGCCACTTCGCACAGGCCCTCGCGCCACGGACGGCCGAAGCTGTCGGCGATGATCACTGGAAGATGCAGCCCCGTCCGCTTCTTCAATTGCCGATGAATTTGCGCAGCCGAACGATCGGGATCGACTGGCAGCAACACCGCCGTCTTGCCGCCATCGACATTGGAGACGTCGACCCCGCTATTGGCGCAGACCAGGCCGTGCTGCGTCTCAGTAATGAGAACATGTTTCTTGCGGACTACTCGCTTCGCTTCGCGCAGCGCCAACTCCACCACGCGCGCGTCCGCGCGGTTTGCCGCTGCGAAGTTGCGGGCCACAGCAGATGGCTTAACCGAATCCAGTGCGACTCGGCGATCTTCCGCCTTGGAGACGATCTTGTGTTTGATGACCAGGATGTCGCCCTCGTGCAGTCGCAACCCGCCCAATGCCAGAGCATCGACCACAAGATCGGCGACGGAGTCGCCGGCGAAAACGTCACGAATCCCGCGCACCGGAATCGCGCGGAGTTCGGCTGTCGCGATTGCGGCAGTGAGTTGTGGACGCCTGGTCACACCGCTGCCTCCCAGGCGTCGATATCGCGCTGACCCGAAGCCCCACGACCGCAGCAGGCGCTGTGCATTCGTCTCACCGTGGCGCTGCACCAGCAGGTCCAGTTCGTGCGGGTTGTCGACATCCAGCCCAATCCCCGGCAGTTCGAGGATGGTCAAGTCCTTGCCGGTCCGTTTCATCGCAGCGCAGTGCGGCAGGAAGCTGTCGTTCCCGAAGTGCAGTGGAATGATCGACGCCGGCCGCCGCAGAATGCAGTTACTGCCCCGACGATCGTAGGCAGGAACGAAGACAGCGCCTTCATCCGGCGCAGCATCCAGCACGCGTTGCAACTCGTCGTTGGTGATGAGTGGGATGTCCGCCGGTACGACAATCGTTGTATCGTAGCCGCGCTGCTCGCACCACGCGGTTGCCATCTCGATCGCCGCCGTCTCGCTTTCATCGCGCGTGTCTTCGATCACCAGGAAGCCAAACTCCTCGGCCATCTGCCGCGCGCCCGCATCTCCAGTGACCAGAGCCACGTCAACGCGGTCCGTGACTCCGGCCGCCGCGGTCATGACGTCGCGCAGCATGGCTGCGGCCAATTGTGAACGCTGTTGCTGGTCCAGGGCCGCGGCAAGGCGCTGCTTCGCCGTCGCCAGGCTCTTGAAGGGGATGAGAAGGATTCCGTTCATGCCCACGCCTTCGCGCCTTGCGGAGCGGCGCAGGCGTTCAGAACGAACTCCGCCAGGCCGCACTTATCGGCAGCCGAGCACATGATGGTGTTGGTGCAAACGACGCGTAGTGGAGTGGGTCGTGGATCGTGAATCGTAGATCGGGGATCGGGGATCGGGGATCGAAAACCGGCCTGATGTCCCACGGCGATCTGCCTGACTGCTGGCTGTTGACTGCTGATTGCTTGGGCATCAGCCCGGTCGGCAACCAGTACGTCGAGAAAATCTTCGTAAGCCTTAGCCACGCCGGCAATCGTGCTAGGCCATCCCATCATTTTCATCAGCTCACCCGCCGGGCCAGACACCGCGGCTCCTCCCACGATTGGACTCACGGCAGCGATCGGCGCCGCCGTCTGCCGCAGCGCCTCGCGAATGCCGGGCACCGCCAGAATCGGGCCGATGCTGGTCACGGGATTGCTTGGCGCAAATATGATTGCCTCAGCGCTTTCGATGCTCTCAATCACGCGCGGTGCCGGACGCGCTTGTTCCGCGCCATCGAATCGCACTGCTCGCACTTCTACCTGATGTCGCTCGCGGACAAAGTACTCCTGAAAAGTCAGCGTGCCTTTCGAGGTGTCGAGCATGGTCGATATTTTGTCGTCCGACATCGGCAACACACGCGCACGAATTCCAAACTTCGCCGCCAGCTCAGCCGTAGATTCAGCCAGTGTCTTACCTGCACGCAGCATCGCGGTGCGCGTCAAGTGCGTCGCCAGATCCAGATCGCCCAGGCTGAACCACGATGGCTGCCCCAGTTGCTTCATGCGCTCCAAACAGCGAAAGCTATCGTCCTCGACGCCCCAGCCGCGGTCCTTGCTCAGCAGATCGGCCAGTCCATACAAAACCGAATCGATATCCGGCGAAACGTGCAGCCCCCACCACTCGAGGTCATCACCGGTGTTGACGATGACCGTAAGCTCGTCCGGTGCGACCACCTGCTGCAAGCCTTGTACAAGCTTACTGCCACCGGTCCCACCCGTGAAGACGACGATCATGTACGCGACCCTCGGAAGGGGCGCAGCTTCAGCTGCGCCGGTCCAATCTCTTTTCACTTGTCATCCTGAGCAAGTCCGCCGCAGCGGACGAGTCGAAGGACCTCTATACCGGAGAACGTTCTCCTGCTCATCTGCTTGTCCGACAGTCGACACTTTCCTCAGCCGCTGGCCCAACAGTCCACCCCGCTCCGCCACCTTGCCCACAAACTCCGGATATACCGGCAGACGCTGCACCAGCTTCTGACCCGCGGCTTCCGTACGTCGCCGCAATTCCAGCAGATGCGGCCACGGTGCCTCGGGATTGATGTAATCGGGCGTCAGCGGCGAGACTCCGCCCCAATCGTTGATGCCGCCCTCCAACAATCGCTGGTATCCATTCTCTGTAAGGTTTGGCGGCGCCTGGATATTCATGTCGCGCAGGAGCAACCGCGCGACGGCCAGAGTGCGCAACATGTCACCCGTATCAGGTTCGGGCCACGTCGCCATCGGAACCCGCGCCTTCACGCGAAAGTTCTGGACGATCACTTCCTGGATGTGGCCGTATTGCCGGTGCAGGCGCTTGATCGCCAATAGCGATGCGACGCGATCCTCCATCATCTCGCCGATGCCAATCAATATTCCCGTGGTGAAAGGCACGCCAAGTTTGCCGGCGTCCTCAATCGTCTTGAGCCGCAAGGCAGGAATCTTGTCGGGCGCCCGTCCCGCCGGATGCGCTTCAGTAAGGTTTGTGCTGGTGCTTTCCAGCATAAGTCCGAGGCTCGGATTGCTGGCGCGCAATCGCTCGATCCAATTCGCGCTCAACAGGCCGGGATTGGCGTGCGGCAGGAGCCGCGTTTCGCGCAGCACCAGCTCACACATCGCCTCCAGATAATGCAGCGTGCTGCGATAGCCTAGTCGCCGCAAGGTCTCGCGCATCTCGGGAAATAGCGCTTCCGGCCGGTCGCCAAGAGAAAACAGCGCTTCGGTGCACCCGAGCTTTTCACCTTGCTTCGCGACGGACAGAACTTCCTCCGGTGTCATGGTGTGCGCGCCGGGTTCGCCAGGATCGCGCCGATAGGTGCAATAACCGCAATAGTCACGGCACAAATTGGTCAGCGGGATAAAAACTTTGCGTGAGTAGGTGATGATGCCGGGGTGATGTTGCTCTTTCAGCGCCCGTGCCGTTGCCAGCAAGGCGGGAAGAACATCGTCGTCACAGCGCAAGAGCTGCGCCGCAACCTCCGGAGCAAGCTCCGCTCCGTCGTGAACCTCGCGCAGGTGGCTGGCGAGATAATCGGCAGACACGCCAGCAACCGCGCTGCGTCGTGCTATGAATGTCAGGGACGAAGGCATGCCCGGCTCGCGGCGCGGCAAATCTGAATGGGCGCCAGCAGCAAGAATATCGCAACCGGCAGGACGCCGCATCTCGGACACTCAGTCCCGCGCTGCTCCCTCCATTCCATAGCGCCCGCGAAAATACAGCAGCGGAGATCCCACGCCCAGGATGATCTCTCGCACCTCACCGACGAAGATGGTGTGGTCACCCGCCGCGTGGGCGTCGACCACGCGACAGTCGAGATTGGCCAGCGCATTCTCCAGCACTGGCGTACCGCTCTTCATCTTGCGATATCGAATACCTAGTCGATAAGCCGCGTCGGGATTGCGTTCCGGGTCGGCAAAAAACTCCGACAGAGCTTCCTGCTCCTCTTTCAGCACGTTGACGCCGAACTCGCCTCGCTCCCGAACCCGAAGATAGGTCTCGGCCAGATGGTCGATGCAGACCAGCACCAGTGGCGGCTGAAGCGAGACCGAACAGAACGCGTTGGCCGTCATGCCGTGCACGCCGCCGTCTGCTGTTTCGACGCTGATGACCGTCACGCCGCTGGCAAAGCGGCCCAGCGCGGCGCGGAATTCATCGGGTGTGACTTGCTTGTTCATGCTCTGCCGGCATCGCCACCTACAACCCACCAACTATACCGGATCGCCGCCATCGCCTTGTTGCCGCGAGTCGTCTCACCAGCGGTCTCTTAGCCAGCGAGAGATCGGCTGTTTTTCAAAGTGCCGCAATTTGCGATACTCTTCAAACCGCACGGGAATTCGGTCTTGGGGGCGGGATGTATCCTCGAGCATTTGCTTACCACCGGGCAAGCTCATATCCAGAAGCCATCTCGCTGCTGAGCGAGTTAGGAGAAGACGCGAAGTTTCTCGCGGGAGGACAAAGCCTTATCCCGCTGATGAAGCTTCGCCTCTCGGCTCCTCGTCACCTCGTCGATCTCAACTTCATCCCCGAGACTTCGCACATTCAAAGCAACGGAGCGCTACGCTTGGGCGCGATGACGCGCCATGCTGATATTGCCGCTTCCGCTGAAGCCGCCCGAATTCCCATTCTTCGCGACTGCGCTGCCGGCATCGCCGATCCGCAAGTGCGCCACATGGGAACCATCGGCGGCTCAATTGCCGAAGCCGATCCCACCGGAGACTGGGCGCCGGTGCTGCTGGCGACGGGGGCAACGGTAAAGACGCTGGGCCCGGGCGGCGAGCGCAGCATCGACCTCGGCGAGTTCATCCTCGACGCTTACACCACCGCACTGGCGCCGGCAGAACTCGTTACTGAGATAGTCGTGCCTCTGCCGCCAGAACGCAGCGGCGGAGCCTACATCGCGCTGAAGCGTTGCGCTCCGGTTTACGCCAGCGCCAGTGTCGCGGTGCAACTGACCATGCATGACGATCACACCTGTCAGGACGCGCGCGTCTATCTGGGAGTACTCGGTCTTACCGCAACGCGTGTGACTGCTGCGGAAAAATTGCTGCGGATTACTCCGATAACTGCCGACAGCATGGAGAAGGTTCGCGAGGTGGTAATGGAAATCGCCGAACCCACCTCCGACATGCGCGGCTCCGCCGACTACAAACGCCAGGCTGCGGGAGCGCTGGCGAAGCTGGCTGTGGAAACGGCAGTGCAGCGCGCCCGCGGAGAACATGTGGAGGCGACGCATCTTTATGCTTGACGATATTCCCCGCGTGCGCGTTAGTGTCGCGGTGAACGGTAAGCACTACACCCGTGAGGTCGAGCCGCGCCTGCTGCTGGTCCAGTTTCTTCGTGAAGAGCTGAACCTGACTGGCACGCACATCGGCTGCGACACCAGCTATTGCGGCGCATGCACGGTCTTGCTCAATGGCAAGAGCGTGAAGTCGTGCACGCTGTTCGCGTTCCAAGCCGACGGTGGTGAAGTGCTCACGGTCGAAGGTCTGGCTAAAGACGGGCAGCTTCATCCCGTGCAACGGGCCTTCAGCGACTGCCACGGATTCCAGTGTGGATATTGCACACCCGGCTTCCTAATGAGCACCGTGCAATTGCTGGAGGAGCACCCTCATCCCACAGAGTGGGACATTCGCAAGGGAATTGCTGGCAACACCTGCCGCTGCACCGGATATCAGAACATCTTCAAAGCGATTTACGCTGCCGCCGCTGCCGGTGAAGGAGCAGACATTGGCCATTAATTTTTCTGGCGAGTTCACCACCCCGCGCAGTCCGGAAGAGGTCTTCGACTTTCTGTCCGATCCCCAGAAGTTCGCACCATTGCTTCCCGACTTCCAAAGCATGAGCATGCAAGATCCCACCCGCTTTACGGTAAGAGTGAAGGTCGGCGTGGGGAATATTCGCGGCTCGGCGGAGCTCAAGATGGAGCTCAGCGAAGCGGTAAAGCCGCTGCGGGCGCAATACAAGGGGCAGGGAACTGCAGTGGGCAGCCAGGTGACGGTAAGCGCCGGCTTCGATCTGTCACCCTTACCAGAGGGTACTCGTGTGGTATGGCAAGGCGAGACCAGCGTCTTTGGCAAACTCGCGTCCATGGCAGGCGGGATGCTTGAGCCGCTGGGCCGCAAGAATATCCAGAAGCTGATTGACGGATTGCAGAAGGCGCTGGCGGAGCCGGGCGGCGCGTTGATCGCCGTGACCTCGCCGAGCGCGGCTTCTGCAACGGTGGAAGCGGCGGGCTTTGGCCGGGCGAATGACGAAGCTGAACAAGGCAAGGCTTCAGCCCAGGAAGATTCAGGTCTAGCGAAAGTCGCAGCTCCAGCCCAAGTGGACGCGACTTACTCTGGTCTGGAAACTACTGATGTCTCACAGAGTAAGACTGTCCTAGCGGTGGAAGCGCCGGGCTCGAGTCCGGGGAATCCCGGTCCAGCTCTAGCCGCGACCCCAGCGCAGAACGAAACGGCCGAAGGAGATCATGGCAACAGCGACGCACCACCAAACGACTGACTGGGTCGGCCAATCGATCAGGCGCAAAGAAGACGCGCGCCTGGTTCGCGGCAAAGGAAGGTTTGTCGACGACATCAAGATGCTCGGCATGTTGCACCTCGCATTCGTGCGCTCGCCCTATGCTCACGCCGCCATCACCGGTGTCGATGTCTCCGAAGCTGAGGCCCTGCCAGGCGTCGTCTGCACTCTGACCGGTCCTGAGATCACCAAGCTTATCGATCCCTTCTTCGAAATTGGTCCGGCGCCCAGCAATCAGATTCTCGACTACCCGATGGCCGTCGATTGCGCCCGCTATCAGGGAGAACCCGTCGCTGCCGTGATTGCCGAAACGCCTGCCATCGCCGAAGACGCCGCCGAACTTGTGCGAGTTGATTACGAGCCACTGGACGCGGTCATTACCAGTGAAGTCGCCGCCTCCGACCAGACAATTCTTCACGCCGCGATGGGTACAAACATAGTCTGGCACGGCGTCTACGAATATGGTGACATCGCGAAGGCTTTCGCTGACGCAACCCACGTCATCCACATCGATCATCTGCACATGCATCGCTTCTCCAGCACGCCGCTGGAGAACAACGCGGTGATTGCGCAGTGGGACGACAATGACGAGCGCCTCTATTTCTGGAGCAACAATTCATTTCCCACTATCGGCATTCAGTTACTGGCGCCCGCACTGCATCTGCGCATGGATCAGGTGAGGGTGCAGACCCACGACATCGGTGGCAGCTTTGGCATCAAGATCACTAACTACCCGCAGATGGCGGTTTGCGCGCTGGCCTCGCGCAAGGCCAACGGCGCGCCCATCAAGTGGAGCGAGACGCGCTCCGAACACATGACCTCCAGCGCCCACGGCAACGAGCGCACCTTCCGCGAGACCCGCGTTGCGCTGGACAAGGACGGCGTGATTCTCGCGGTGGACTCGCGACACATCGACGACTGCGGCGCTTATCCGCGCTACGAGCCTCTAGGCTGCGTGATTTGGTCGCAGGTGACGCCCGCGACCTATCGCTTGAAGAACCTGCGTATCGACTTCACGCAGGTGGTCACCAACAAATGCCCGGTCGGCCCCAACCGCGGCTATTCGCGCATGCAGCACTTGTGGTTTCTGGAGCGCGTGATCGACATCAGCGCCCACGAACTGCGAATCCCTGCCGACGAGATGCGGCTGCGGAACTACATTCGCCCCGAAGAATTTCCCTACACCACGCCTAACGGTTGCATCTACGACTCGGGAGATTATCCGCGCATGCTGCAAGTGGCGAAGGAGTTGATCGGCTGGGAAAAGTGGCAGGCAGAGCGAACAAAGGCGCAAGCAGAAGATCGTTGGTTCGGCATCGGCATCGGCACTACGCTCGATTCCGGCACCAACAATTTCGGACAGGCGCAGATCGTCAATCCGCAAGCGCCGTTCTCCGGCAACTCGCAGGCGGCCAATGCCAAGCTCGACATCTATGGCGAAGTTATCGTCGCCGTCGGCTCCGTGCCTCAAGGCCAGGGACATGAGACGACGGTCTCGCAGGTCGTGGCCGACATCCTGAACATTCCCCCGGACATGGTTAACGTGCGGGTCGGCTTCGACACTGAGCGCAACGTTCATACCGGGCACAGCGGCACTTATGCCAGCCAGTTCGCAGTGTCGGGACTCTCGGCGGTGAACGGCGCGGTGCAGTTGTTGAAAGCCGAAATCAAGAAGCTCGCTGCGTTCGCTCTGCGGGCGAGCGAAGATGATTTGGAGTTCGGCATAGGCAAACAGGGCCCCGAGGTGCGTGTTCGCGGCACCGAGAAGGCGATTCCATATATTGGCCTCGCGAACCTGGCAAACGTGAACACCGCCGTCGTTCCTGAGGAACTGCGCTCGATCACGCTGAACTGCCGTTACACTTGGCGCGCACCGTTCAAAGTGCCTGACGTGGCGAGGAAATACGGCAACCTCACGCTGACGTACTCGTCGCAACTGCACATTGCGGTGATCGAGGTCGACAAGGAGACGTACATACCAAAGATTCTCGATTACGCTGCGGTTGACGACTGCGGAACGGTGATCAATCCCATGATCGTCGAGGGCCAGGTGCATGGAGCCACGGCGCACGGCATCGGCGCAGCGCTGATGGAAAACTGCGCCTACGACGAGAACGGCAACATGCTGGCCTCGACTTTCAGCGATTACACGCCGATCACCGCCGTCAACATGCCCAATCTGAAGTATGGCAACATCGAAACGCCATCGCCACACAGCTATAGCGGAGCCAAGGGAATGGGCGAAGGCGGAGGCGCGCCGCTGCACGCCATCAGCGCCGCGCTGCAGGATGCGCTGTTTCGTGAGGGCATTATCATCGACGAGTCGCATAATAATGCGAGCACGTTGTACGAGCTGATTCAGAAGAGCTGTCGCGGCGAACTGAAGCCGAATGTGAAAATTGAGCAGGGCGGAATTTGATTTCACCGCCGAGACACAGAGATCACGGAGAAGACAAACCCTTAGTTTGTGGGTCTGTCGCAGTTTGGCGATGAGCGAAAAGCGAAAGGCAACGTGCGAGGTGAAAGCTGAGAACTGACGGCTAGTTATGAAACGCATCTGCATTGTCGGAGCCGGGGTGATCGGAAGCCTCTATGCCGCCCACTTGGCGCGTGTTGCCGACGTGTGGGTGTTTGTTCGTCGGGAGGAACACGCCCGCAGCATCACCTGCGGCGGCATTCGTGTCACCGGACGCAATGAGTTTCGCGCGCAACTCAAAGCGACAACCGATGCGCGAGAGCTACCTGACTTCGACTTCGGCATTGTGGCCACCAAAGCCAACCAGACGCGCGAGGCTTTTTCCCCGGTCGCGCATCTGTTTCCTCGAGGAGCCGTGTTGTCGGCGCAGAACGGTCTGGGCAGCGAAGAGGTAATCGCCGAACTGATGCCGGCAGGCCACGTGATTCGGGGAACAACCTTCATGAGTGGCACGCGCTTTGCCGACGATCACGTTCACTACGAACTCAACACAGCCACGTGGATGGGACCGTTCGAGCCAACGAACACGCCCTTCGACTTGGTGGAAGAATTGGCAGCGCTAATCAATGCATCAGGATTGAAGGCCGAGGCTTTACGTGACGCCCGGCCGGCGCAGTGGTCGAAATTGATCTTCAACGCCTCAGTAAACGCCGTGTCGGCGTTGACGGAGTTGCCGCACTCGCCGCACTTCGCGGCCGAGGCAAACTTCGGTGACCTCGGACACTTGCTGCATCAGCTCATGGAAGAAGGGAAGGCAGTGGCCGCGGCGGTCGGCATCGAATTGCATGAAGATCCCTGGACGATGAACTGCATCGGCGCGCAAACCAACCATCCACCATCGATGCTCTACGATGTTCGCCACCGGCTGCCCACGGAAGTTGGTTTTTTGGGTGGCGCTATCGCGCGCGAGGCGCAGCGAGCCGGAGTTCCAGCGCCGTTGCATACTGCACTGTATCGCCTCATCAAGGCCAAGGAGGCGAGCTGGTCGTGGAAGAACGAAAACGTACGTGAAGATGTTGCGGTAGGCGGCACATAGAGAGACCTTGATGGCTTACCCGATCGACGATCTGAAACTCAATCGCGTCCGCGAGCTGATGAAGCAGGACAATCTCGACGTTCTGGTTGTCCGCGCGCCCGACAACATCGTCTACCTCACGAACTATTGGTGCATGAAGGGCTACGACATCGCTGTCTTTCCGCGCGAGAGCGAGCCCACTCTTATCGCTATCGAGCCACAGGAAGACGACGCGCGCCGCACCTCATGGACTCAGGACATCAGGCTGTTCAAGAGCTATGACGAGCGCGATCCGCGCCCGCCGACGTTTCGTTCGCTCGAAGGTGCACTGAAGGTCTTGAAGGAGCGCGACCTGACCGGCCGCGTCGGACTGGAGCTTTCCCAGGGAACGCAGAGTGCCGATCGCATGGTGGGTGAGCCGACTACCTGGACGCAGCCGTGGTTCGACGCATTCAAGCCGGTCGCGCGGGAGGTTGTTGACGCTACTGGACTACTCGCCGAGGCGCGGGCCATCAAAACCGAGCAGGAGATCGAGCGCATGAAGCTGGCGAACGAGCTGGCCGCGCTCGCTATGGAACATACCTTCGAACGTCTGCGTCCGGGGATGAAAGAGAGTGAGGTTGCGGCCATCTTCGAAGGTTTCGTGCATGCCACCGGCATTGGCTTCAAGGGCAAGGTCGAGATGGCGCGCGCGTTCACGCTTGTGTGGTCGGGCAAAGGCATTCGGACGTTCACCGCGACGGGCGACCGTCCCGTGCAGCGACACGAGCCTACGCTGTTCGAGATCTGGGTGTGCGTCGACGGCTACTGGAACGACCTGACGAAGAATCTCTGTCCGGGCGAGTTGACACCTGAGTATCACAAGCTGTTGGATTTGCTGCTGGTCATCTTCAACGAGGCAGCAGCATTCGCTAAAGACGGCGCAGGCCTGCCGGAGTTGGATCGCCTGATCCGCGCGCGGATTGCTGAGGGCGGTTATCCCGGACAGCCGTCGCACGCCGTGTGCCACGGTGTGGGAGCTCGCGCGCACGAGCCTCCTTACGCCCACCAGGCAGGCACGGGCACAATTCGCAAAGGCATGGTGTTGGCTATTGAGCCGGGAATCTATTGGCCGGGCGGCGGCGGGCTGCGCCTGGAAGACAACTTCTGGATCACCGGCGACGGCAACGAGAAGCTGTGCTCGTTCCCTGACGATTTTCGCGTGGTGAATGCCGCTCATGCGGGGAAGGCCGCACGCTGATGGCGGCCGCCGGCAAAGCCGCGCTGAGCGACAGCATGAAGCAGGCGATCCTCGACGGCATTCGCGAGGACGAGATTGTCTCCATGTGCTGCGACGTGGTCAACATTCCAAGTCCCACAGGCGGGGAGTTGGCGATGGCCGAATATATGCGCGTGGCATTTCAGCGCCTCGGACTCACCATCACTTGGCAGCCGGTGGAAGACGGTCGCGCCAACGTCATCGGACGGCTGGAGGGCAACGGCAACGGCCAATGCCTGATGTTCAACGGACACATGGATACTTCGAATACGGGTGATGAAGGGTTCCTCACCGGCATTGGCTATAAGCCGCACGCCGTCGTGAAGGACGGCATGATCTACGGGCTGGGCATCTACAACATGAAGGGCGCGTTGGCGTGCTATGTGCATGCGGTAAAGGCGTTGCTGGAAGCCGGGGTCAAGCTGCAGGGTGACGTTATCCTGGGCGCGGTTTGTGGTGAGATCGAGAAGACGCAGTGGGGCGAGTTCGAAGGCAAGGAGTACCGCGGCTACGGCGCAGGCACGCACTACCTGGTGAATCATGGCATCCTGCCCGACATGTGCATCCTGGGCGAACCAACCGACATGCAACTTGTACTGGAGCATGCCGGGTCGATGTGGGTGCGCTTCGGGCTGACCGGCAACTACGTGCACTCGGCGTTTGCGCCGGGCAGGGAAGAGCAGAACGCTGTTCGCCGCATGTACCACATTGTGGGAGAAGTGATGAAATGGATTCCGGAGTGGCAGGAGCAAGCGCGCTGGGCGGAGCGTCCGGGATTCGTCAATGTCGGATGCGTGCGAGCGGGTCATCCCTGGCGGGCGAGCCGCACTCCGGAACGCGCCGACCTGTTTCTCGATGTGCGCGTGCCGCCGACGATCAGTCTGACTGACGCCCGCCGCGCCGTGAAGAAGCTGTATCTGGGAATGGAGGAGCGGCATCCGGAGTACGGCCTTGAGTTCGAGACGTACATATCCGTTCCGGGTGCGGCCATCGATGAGAACCATGCGATGGTGAAGGCCATTGAGAGAAACCATCAACACGTGGTCGGCAAGCTTCCGGTGCGCGATACGGTGCTTTGGTGTTCGGATGCGTCGGTGCTTTCGCGCTTTGGATGTCCGACCGTGAACTATGGGCCTTCGAGCGGACCGCGCGATCACGATGGCGAAAAGGTCGCGATCAAAACGCTGGTGGATATAACAAAGGTCTATGCGCTGACCGCGGCGGAGATATGCGGAGGCAGCACTTAGCATTTGGTAGCCGTCTGTCGCAGAGATAGTCGTGAAAACACGATGGCAGAGGGATGACTTGCTAAATGCCAACTGCTAAGTGCCGACCGCTAATGTTTATGCCCAGTTCAAAAGAAATTGAGCGCCGCTACGACAACATTCGGGGCGCGATGCGCGAACAGAACGTCGACGCACTCATCGTCTGCGGCAATCAGTATGCGGGGTTCGAGGGCGCGGTCTTTTACACCTCGGGATTCGAGATCGTTCATCGCTATGTCTACGTGCTGATCCCAGTGAAGGGCGAGCCCACGCTGCTGTTTCCGCAGGAGGCACGCTGGATCGGAGACAAGAAGAAGCCGTTCGTGAAAGAAAAAGTCTGGTCGGAGATTCCCGGCCGCTGGTTACGCGAACGAGCAGAGGACGCAGGCTGGAAGCGCATCGGTGTCTACGGTCTCGACTACATCATGGCGGTGCGGGATTATCGCGAGCTGCAGCAAGGCCCATTCGAACTCGTGCCCTTCGAGTTCCACTTCGACATGGCGCGGGCGGTCAAAAGCGACGAAGAACTGGTGGAGATTCGCGACTCCATGGACATCATCCACGAAGGCTTCTGGGCGCTGCTCGACGGCTTCGCGCCGGGCAAGACCGAGGCGGAGATTATGGCGCCGGCTGTCGAGGTATTTTTCGCTCGCGGCGCCGGACCTCGCATGATGAATATCGTGCTCTCCGGCGAACATGGAGAGGCCGAGGCGCACTTTAAAGTGCCGGGACATCGCCGTGTCGGCGCGCGTGACTTGTTGCTCTATTCGTTGGAGATTGCGGGCGCGGGCGGCTACTGGGTTGAGTTCTCTCGCGCGCTCATCGAAGGCGACCCCAGCCGGCGGACGCTGCAAATGGCAGAGGTCTATCCCGAGGCGATGGAGGCCGCGCGCAAGATGATGCGCGAAGGCGTGCTTGCCTACGAAGTGCATCAGGTTGTTGCCGAGATGTTCGCACGCCACGGATTCGCGCTGGGACATCTTTCCGGACACTCGATCGGGACCACGATGATCGAGCATCCGTCAATCGGCGCGCGAAGTGAAATACAGCTGAAGCAGAACATGATATTTTCCCTGCATCCGCAAGTTATAGATAGGGATGGAATGGTTTGCCTTTACACACAAGACACCTTCCGTATCGGCAGCAGCGAAGGCGAGAATCTTAGCAACATTCCCTGGAAGTTCTATTCCAGAGCTGACGCCCAGCGCCAGACGGGCAAAGCATGAAGAAGATTCTTGTCGTGGGTTGTGGCGCGATCGGCAGCCTGTTCGCTGCACACCTGGCCAAGGTCGGCGAGCTGGAGGTTTACGCCTTTGACGTCTCGCAGCCGCACGTGGATGCGATTAACCGCGGCGGGCTGCGGCTCTCCGGCGCAGCGGAGCTTCACGTCAAGCTGGCCAAGGCGAGCACCGATCCTGCAATGCTTCCGCTCTGCGACTATGGGGTAGTGGCTACGAAGGCGATTCACACTGCGAATGCGATCAAGGCGGCGGCGCGCTGCTTCGACTCCCACAGCGTGGTATGCTCCGTGCAAAACGGCGTGGGCAACGAGGAGATCATCGCTGAACATGTGAGGTTCGTGATTCGCGGAACGACGTTTCCTGCCGGTCACATTGTGGAGCCGGGCCACGTCGGGTTCGACATCAAGGGCGACACATGGATCGGCCCGTTCGAGCCGACGAACACGGCGATGGAGCGTGTCGAGGAGTTGGCGGGATATCTGACACGCGGCGGTATGAACACGATCGCGTTGGCGGACGCGCGGGGCGCGCAGTGGACCAAGCTGATCTTCAACGCCGCGACGAATCCAGTTGGAGCCCTCACACGATTACATCATGGGGCGGCAACGCGCTTTCCGCCCACGGGCGAATTGTTCGAGGCTCTCATCCAGGAAGGCGAGGCGGTCGCCAAGGCGATGGGAGTGGAGTTGCACGGCGATCCCAGAGATCTTGTCGCCAAAGGCGCGAATGCTCCTGGCAAGCACAAGGCCAGCATGTTGCAGGATGTGCTCTCCGAGCGCACGACTGAAGTCGACTTCATGAATGGGGCGATTGTGACGTGGGGCGAAAAGTACGGTGTGCCAACTCCTTTGAACAGGGCGATGCGGGCGCTGATGAAAGGGCTTGAGCATTCGCGGACAGACGAAGGCCGTTGAGCGCGATTCGCTGCTCGCCTTTCGCTCTTCGCCAGAATGGCGTTACCACAATCGCGATTGATCGGCTACAAGAGATCGAAAAATCGGTGTCGTCCCTACGGGACTCAGGTCGTTTTATTCGCCTTACCCAGGGCTTACGCCCTGGGCTAAAACAAATTCCGCCCTCCGGGCTCGGCTTCAGGAGTTTCGTGCACTGATTCGAGCAAGTGCAAGTTTAGAGAGTCAGGTTGACGGCCAAGTGCCAAGTGCCTCTAACGAAGAGCGAAAGGCGATATCCAAAGAAAGGCAAACGTAACTCATGTCCGTTCCTTTCCGAATTGGTGTACTGCAATTAAGCATGGAACCGTTGCAGCAAACCGTGCGCATGGCGCAGGCTTGCGAGCGCGCCGGCTTCGACATCTTCTGGCTGGCCGAGGCCTATCCATGGTGGCGCAAGCACGGCTTTGAAGCGCGTTCCTCGACCGCCATGACCGCGGCGATCGCTACCCAGACGCAGCGCATCACGATTGGCTGGGGAATCATCTCGCCCTACACTCGCCACCCGGTGCAGATAGCCATGGAAGCTCGAGTGATGCAGGACGCCGCCGGCAATGGCCGCTTCCTCCTGGGACTCGGCGCCTCGAAGATCTTCATGAAGGAAATTGGCGAAGGCGAGAAGGGAAGAGATGGGGGGCCGGCGGTCGTCATGCGCGAGAGCATCGAGATTATCGAAGCGATGCTGGCGGGGGAAGGTGTGGAATATCACGGCAAGGCCTTTGACGCTTCGGCCCCTGCTCTTAAGCCTGATGCACACTTCTCTCGCGCGCGAGTGCCAATCTACGTTGGCGCTACGGGACCGGTGTTACAGAGGCTTGCCGGTTCGCATTCGGATGGACTGTTGACAGCCAGCATCACCACTCCGGACTTCGTGCGCTACGCTCGCGGCAACATGGAGGAAGGTGCGAAGAAGGCAGGTAAGGATCCGTCAGCGCTCGATCTGGGTGCCGTGATTGTCGGCAGCGTTAACAGGGATTCCAAGAAGGGTAGGGAAGGGGCCCGTGAGATGGCGGCGATGTACCTTGCCAATAAGGTGCAGAACATCCGCGGATCGGCCGACGTGCTTCTGCAAAAGGCCGGGCTCACCTTCGAGGAGATCGCTCCCATCGCCGACGCGATGGAGAAGGGCGGTCGCAAAGCCGCCGCGCAGGCGGTGACCGACGACGTTCTGCGCAAGGTCTGCGCGATCGCTGGGACGCCCGACGAATG
>JBEKTC010000022.1:0-23108 GCA_049516475.1 Candidatus Korobacteraceae bacterium
GAAAGGCTGCGAGGCAGCAGCGCTGGCGAGGAACACAACTTCACGGCAGTCCTCACAGACCGCGAGATGATGCGTTACTCCGGACTTCTCCGTAGCCGACAGCGACTGCTCGACATAGCCGTTGAGCAGGTCTGGAGATGGATGATCCTCCGCCTGCCTCTTGTTGGCTAGAGCATCGCGCACCGATTTTGGAATCCCCTGGTTCATCTCTGCTCTGCGCCCTTCTCTTTATAGAACGATGCTTCCTGCGTTGCTTGCCCTAAAGTTTCACGGACGTTCACCGGCAGATCGCGAACATCAACATCCTGCATCGCCTCGTCCGCCTGCCTCGCACTCATCCCTGCCGCGATCAGCCGCTTGCGGATACGCTTTCGCAAGCTCGTGGCTGCACGGTCCAGCTTGCGGCTGATGGTCGACTCATGCACGCGCAACAGCTTCGCAATTTCGGCCAGCGTGCGGCGTTCCAGATAGTACGCCGCCAACAGAAAGCGGTCTTGCGCATCCAGCGCGGCCAGTTCGGATGCGGTTGCCGCCGTAACCCGCGCGTCGACTGGTGGAGTGTCCGCGGGCTCGACCGCTGGGAACTGCGTGCCGTCTTCGATCGCCTTCTCCAGGCTGGTCTCGCGCCTGGTGCGACGGTATTGGTTGACGTATTCCTGAGCCACGACCGTGCGCAGCCATCCTGCCAACGAGCCGCGTCCCAGGTAGTAATACAGCTTCGAGGTGTGGGATTCACCTCGTTGACCAACGCCGTATAACTCGGCATAGATTGAGTCCGCAAGTGCGCGCGCCGTCGCTTCGTCGTGAGCAACCTTGTAAGCAGCCTCGTACATGGCACTGCGATAGCGGGTGAGAAATATTTCCCACGCCGCGTCATGTGCGGCCATGCAGGCCCTCGCCAAGACCAGCTCTTCCAACCGCAAAGATGACAGAGCACTCTGCACATCGGCCGGCTGCGCCGACGGCTCCCGTTGCTTCATTACCTCGGTCAGCAGCGTGGCCAGGCCGGCAGCGTCGATCCCGAAACGCCCAGCGCCACTCTCCGCGTAGTGCTCGACGGCGAAGCTCTGCACTGCAGCCGATGGCTGGAAGCACGCGGGCCGCGAAATCGGTGCCGAGGCCATATCTGCGAATCGTATCAATTCGTCTGCAAGAAGAATACAGTTCTGCGTTCCTCCTCTAGAGACGCCCCAAGGGCTACGGAGGTCAACCATGGATTCCAGAATCGTTGCCACGCTGTTCTTCCTGATTTCCAGTGCGATGTCGGGCACCGCCGGCATACCTGGTGTTGCTCCACTCCACGTTCTGCCGCCGGTCACGCGCGGGAACCTGACCATCTTTCCGGTGGTCGGCGGACCCGACCACGACACCTCCCGATTTCTCACGCTCGACGAGGGCATGCGGGCGGGAACGGTAGTCGTTACTGAGCAGGGCTCATTGCAAGGGCTGGTCCGCCCGGGGACGCGCGTGCACCAGCAATCGGGCGCCTCCGTCAACCAACTGGTGCTGATCAACAACTCCGATCGCCCGCTGCTGTTGTTGGCCGGCGAGATCGTTACGGGAGGCAAGCAGGACCGCGTCATCGGCGCCGACCGCCTGGTCCCGCCCAAGTCGGAACCTGTCGATCTATCGGTGTTCTGCGTTGAGCCCGGACGCTGGGTAGAGAGCAGCCAACGGTTCGGAAGCATGAAGTCGCAGATGGCGCAGCCCAGCGTGCGCACGCCTGCCATGGCGGCGCGCGACCAGCAGCAAGTGTGGAACATGGTGGGCTCCGCCAAGCGCGCCATGGAATCAACGCTTCCAGCCTCGTCTGCCGTGATGCTTCAAGGAACTACCTCGTATGCGAAGGCGATGGCCGCTCCGCAGGTGCAGCAAAGGCTCGATATTGTTGTGGCCGACTATGAAGGCATTTTGAGCGAGCTGCGCAAGTCCGGCGCCAAGGGCGTGGTCATCGCCATCAACGGCCACATCGTTTGGGCAGATCTGTTCGCCAGCAGCGATCTTCTAGCCAAGTACTGGCAGAAGCTCATCCGCTCATACGCCGCCGAATCCGTAACTTCGGTGAATGCCAAGGGCAGCGTCGATCAGAAAGAAGCGCAGCAGTTTCTCGATCGTCTGAGCGGCAACCGTGAGGTCATCGAAACGGAGCCGGGAGTCTACCGCCGCGCCGAAGTTACCGGAGATGGCTACAAAGTATTTACGCTGACCGCTCTTACGCCCAAGGCGGACTTCGACGTCCACGTTGCCAAGATGGCCTACGACGCCGAGGGACGCCAGCAAGTGCGGCCTGCCATCTTGATAAGGTAACGCCGGCCCAGGCGCTGCCGCGTATAATCTCGCCAACACGCGGTGTGATCATGCATCCCAAAACAGATGCCACAGTGGAGGGCTGCCCACACTCCCCACAACTTGCCAGTTGCAGCATCCAGAGCGAACAATCTTCAGCTGTTGATGCGACAGAATGAAAGAAGGCAAGACGCCAAGCGCAGACCGGCCCTTCTTCAGGGCAGGAGATCAGAATCCAACATCGTTCGAGTGGGGGCATCATTGGGCCTTAGTTTTATGGTTGTGCAGCCCGGTCGTTCGCAGTCCAACGTGGTGTGCAGAATCCAACGGCGCAAATCCTGCTCATGACGCAGTGCGCGGCGTATCTCAAGGCCAAAATAACCAGTGTTGGTATTGACGAAGCCGGGGGAGATTCCTCGATTGCGACCGTGCCCATGAATGAAGCAGAGGTGAGATTCTCCCATTTCCCAGGCTTGCCGCACAACCTTGGCCAGCACTCCGCTCCACACTACGTCGCGTGGATGATACCCGTGCAGATCGATTTCCATTGACCCACATTCTACGACCGGGTCAAGATATCGAACAGAGTTTGCGAGATTGGTTACGACAGGGCCCGGATAGTTGGCGTGAAATCCCCATTGCACAACTAATCCCGTCGTTTCGAAATTGCTGGCGCTAAGCCTGATAGCAAGAGTTGGTCTCGGCATTGGCTAGCTCCGAGTGCAGAACACCTATTCTCGCAGCAGGACCACATCCGACACATAGCGACCGCGCAATACAGCGAGATTCTTTCCATCTGGCGACACGTCCACAGACCAGATTTGCTCCGACTTGAAATCTGTCACCTGATGTCCCCCAGAACCGTCCAGGGGCTGCATCCAGATGTTGTCGACGCCGTTCTCCCGCATCGCATAGACAACGGACTTTCCGTCGTGGGTGAACTGCAAGCCACGCGTACGACGGCTGGCGTCGAGCGTGCGCGGCGGACTTGCCGATCCGATATCGTACAGCGCTATCTTTGCGTCTCGCCGCGCGTCCCCCAGCAGGGCGGCCGCTAAAGTCTTGCCGTCAGGAGAAAAACTGAGCGCCGCAGCTCCCGAATAACCCTGGGGCAGATCCAGAATTGCTTCCGACTTGCCGGAGCCGTCCACCGGCACCCGATGGATTTTCGAATCACGATTATCGAAGTAATAGACCCACTTCTGATCCGGCGAGCAAGCCGGCGAACGGTCGTCGTCTCCGTGGGTTAATTGCAGTGGATCGGTACCATCGGCATTGGTACGCCAGACACTTCTGGAACGTGTGCCGCTGCGATCCTGCCACGTGAGAACGATGTAGCTTGTGCCGCACGAGAAGGGAGTGAACATTCTCGCACTCGGATCCGCCAGAAGCTGGGTTTGACTATTGCCATCAAGCCCGACTTTGAGCAGGCGGCCAAAGTTATTCAGCAGAAGATTGCCATCGGCACTCCAGTGCACGCTGCTCCAGTTGTCGAAGTCATTGGCCTGCGAGAGTACGGGGCGCGGTTCGGCAAAGCCGTGGCCGCTATCGGAGAGCACGGAAAGCGTTGCCTCACTTCGAACCAGAACGGTCCCCAGCGTTTTTCCATCGGCAGAAACCGTGAGGGTCGCATACCGGTTGGAGTCGCGCGTGATCGGCTCGATCTCTCCTCCCGTTTCGCGCAGGAACCCGATTTGAGCCCGTATGCCGTTTGCCCCGGTTTGCCCATGCATGACAAATAGCACCCGATCAACCGGCGACCACTTGATTTCGGCGAGAAACTCATCCAGAAAAGCAGCGAAGCGATGTGACTTGCCGGTGTGCACATCGAGGACATCGATAGCGGACCGATCGCCGTTTCCCCCAGTCCGGGAGCTGTAAATCTCGTCTCCCTTCGGAGACCATGCCAGGAAGTCCGGGACGTTCACCGCGGGCTCAGTCAGCAAAACCGCTTCGTGGCTGCCCTCTAATGATGCCGAGAGGATGCGGTACTTGCCGATTTCCGGATCGTCCTCGCGTATATACGCAATGCGTTGTCCATCAGGAGAAAACGTGAAGCTTTCGCTGGAGATATTCCGCACCACAATCTGCGGCTCACCCCCCAATACGGGAGACCGGTAGAGGTTGTAATGAGTGTGACTGGCGTCCTCGGCTTTGCTGAAGTAGATATAGTTTCCATCCGGCGAAAAGGCGAGGCCCAGATAATCCGTAGCCGAGGGCGGGACCACTTGGGTAACGCTTCCCGTGGGCACATTGCGGAGCCAGAGACTTTGGTGGCCACTGTCATCGGTCACGCTCAACACGTACCTTCCGTCGGGAGAAATGGCTGCTCCCGCCACCTTGCCCGAATCCGTGACTCGCGTGACCGTGAATTTCTGGAAGGGAGCTGGGACGGGACGATGCAGCAAGGAATATATCCCGAAACCCGCCGCGCCGAGCACGATCAGCAAAGCAACCACGCCGCCGACGAAACCCAATTTGTGCTGCTTCGCCACCGTGACCATTGCGGAACTGCTGCTGCTCTGTGCGAAGTGGGCTGCAGCTGGTGCGGAAGGCGCTGCGGTTGCTGACTTGGCACTGACCGGCAAAACTGAGGCCGGCTGAGAAACACTCGTCTCTTGCACGGCCGGCGCCAGCCCAGAACTGCCCGCTGTCCAACGACCCGTTTCCGTATCTCGTTTCAGGCGTAGCAGCTCCGAGCGCATGTCGGAGGCGTGCTGATAACGAAGCTCTCGATCTTTCTCCAAGGCTCGGTCGATGATCCGTTCCAACCCGGCTGGCAAGTCGGGATTCAGGCGGATGGCCGGCGCCGGGGCGCGATTGAAAATAGCGTCGAAAATCACGGCCGAGCTTTCCCCGCGGAAGGGCAACGTCCCAGTCGCCATTTCGTACAGAACCGCCCCAAAGGAAAACAGGTCCGTCCGTGCATCCAGGTCCTTGCCCCTGGCCTGCTCCGGGGACATGTAGGCCACGGTGCCCAGCATCGTGCCCGGACTGGTCAGGTGGTCGGCATCGGAGGCCATCCGCGTTGCGCTTTGTCCGGTGTCCCCGGCCTTTGCCGTGACCTTTGCCAACCCAAAGTCGAGCATCTTGGCATGGCCACGCCGGGTCACGAGAATATTCGCGGGCTTGATGTCGCGATGGATGATGCCTTCACTGTGCGCTGCATCGAGCGCGTCGGCAATCTCGGTACTCAGCTCCAACAGCAGTTCAATCTCCAGTGGCTTGCCCATGATGCGGTGCTTCAGGGTTACGCCGTCGAGGAACTCCATGGCGATGAAAGTCAGGCCGTTTTCTTCACCGATGTCGTAGATGGTGCAGATGTTGGGATGGTTCAGCGCCGACGCCGCCTTGGCCTCACGCCGGAATCGTTCCAGAGCCTGGCGGTCCTGGGCCAGGTCTTCGGGCAGGAATTTAAGAGCAACGAAGCGGTCGAGCCGTATGTCTTCGGCTTTATAGACTACTCCCATCCCGCCCCCGCCCAGCTTCTCGATGATGCGGTAATGCGAGATGGTTTGGCCGATCATTGGCAGCGAATCTTACTTTGGGGGGAACCGGCAAGTCAACGAAGACCGGGAGGTTGTTGGCGTCTCAGGCTGATCGTTGACGTAAAATCCCCATCTCGCGAGTAATCCTGAGCAACCAGCCGATCGGCCGAGTCCGCCTTCCCGAAGATTGTCCAGACGTCTTCTTCTGGTCCATCGCTGTAATTGGAGGTCCCGCTGTGGCGCATGTCCTCTAGGCCGGTTTGTGGACCGTGAGCCTGCTTCCAAGCGGACTAACCAGCGACTGCCTTCGCGTCGGCTCGCGCTTCGCTGCATGATTAACACCAACCCGAGATGCAGTCGACGAGCGAGAACGAGCTTGTGCTTTGCGGACACAGGAGTGAATACGCCAGAGGCAATGTTGCTGACATTCGACGCTGCGGTCAAAGCGGTCGTTGAGCCGGCTTCATCGCTCCATCACCGATAATTGTTTGGTCACAGGCAACCCGGACCCTAGCTTGCTGCTCCGGTGCTGACGGTTCTCGCGTTCTTTACGGTCAGGCGCCGCATCTCGCTGACTAGCCACTCGCTCTCGCGCTTGCTCGATAGCATTTTCCCCACGGTAAGGGTCTGCCCGTCGCGCAAGCGGAGCACGATATCGTAGTAGGGGACTGTCGCTCCATTGAGGGTCTGCGACTGGATCTTCTCGTCGAAGCCATCCACGTCGGTGAGCGGAATCTCCCGCGTCTTGCGGCCGCCGAGTAAACCAGCCTGCAACTTCACCTCCGCGCCAATGACCAAGCGAGTGGTTGCCATCCAGTATTGGGCAGCCAAGCAGACCAACACCAGCGCAAAAAAGCCAAAGACAATGGGAAAAATCAACGGGGCGCCGACGTTTGTCAGGCTGTAGGCGACTCCGCAGACGATGAGGGCTAAAACGGTCGTCCACACCGCCAGGCTACGATTCCGTGCAGGCGGAAAGTAGAACTCGGTTCCCTCGTCCGTCTCGCGAACCACGACCGTCATCTGATCAGGACGCCTCGCCTGTGCCGCAACATGGGCAAATTCGCCGGGCTCGGATGCCGCAGATTCACCTTCGCCAGAAGAAGCTGCGGTTCGAAACACGGGAACCTCGAACACATCGTGATAGTCGAGGCCTGGCACGTCGGCCATTCCCTCTAACCGCCAAATGATCTGGTCTGACAGATTTGTATTATCGGTGGGCTGAACATCGCGCGGGATGTGGAACTCCACGGGGATCGTCGTGCTCATGGGGCCAGCATAGGACTGTCCCGGACCAAGGTCGGCGTCATCGCACCACAGAATCGTTTCCTGGGTGTTGCGGGAGTTGCCGCTGCCAGTTCGTACCAGGCGAACGCAGGAGAGCCGCAGGTGGAATCCGTGGTCGGGCGAATGCGGAAACCGCGCATGAATGGATCCTCGCAGCTTGCCTCCGATCACGCCGGGGACGCTGTCCATGGCGAAGTGTGTCGTCCCGAATTCGAGGACCGCGATGGTGGTGCGTACCGCCCGAAACAGCAGGAATAGGCCAGCGGCGACGAAGGGCAGAAGGAAAAGGGCCGCCGCAGGGTTACGGTAGAATGCGCTCGGAGATACCGCCCAAACATAAGGGAAGACGCACAGGTTCCAAAGGATAGCCGCGGCCCAGACGCCGGCCAAGCTACCACGTATGGCGGAGTTTGCCCGGCCCTGCGCCCAGTCAGCGCGCCACTTCCATGGCTCGCCGGGATGAACCGATTGCGCCTGCTTCTGCCGGGCCACGCGCTTGTTGCCGGTAAGGGCAAGATACAGCAGGCCGAAACCGACCATGTTGAAAACCGTTCCGAAAAGCAGTGGAAGCCACAGCATCGACTGGCCCAATAAGGTGGCCATATTACGCCAGGCCAAGAACCACGCCATCAGGCCAAAACCGGCAAATGCTGCACCCATGAGGCAGAGAATCGTCACGCCGATCTTTTCGTTCCGGTCCATGTCCGCTATTTGGACACGCCTTGGCGCGGTCCGGCAATAGCCAAGAGGTGGGCGCGACGCTTCCCTTCTCCAAGGCGTGGCAGCTCTGGCATCGACACTAAGTATCAAGGCATGAAACAACACTCGGCGTTGTTCATGCTGCGCCCCGAACGGCTCCGAAGAACCGAATCTTGCCAAAACAACACCGGCTCAATAGATCCGCAGTCCCTTTACCTGGCAGAACGACCAGTTTCGCTGACATCACACGAGACGAACAAGAGCGAGTGCTGGTGCGCCTGAAGCGGATTGCCGATGACGGAAATTTCCAACCTCCTGCGGCATAGTTTTCCGGGACGGGTCATCTGGCCGAAGACTAACATTCCACCCGGTTAGTTTTCCCTGGACCCATCAATACCTTTACGCGAGACGCGAAGTAGGCCTGTCAGTGCGTAGGCGCATTAGTGACGCTACACACCTCTGACGAGGGCGTGGACGTTTCTGCCTTCGCCACCCAGCCCATCGCATCCTCGACCGCATGGTCCGTTGCCGCCGACTGCGCCACTGAAGAGATGTAAGCGAGCTGGCTGGCCGTCAACTTCCAGCTCAGCGGTGCGGGCTTCGGCTTTTGCTTATCGTCGAGTTGCTGTGGTATCCCGAACACCACGTGATGGATGATCAACTTGTCCTCATACGCCGTCTCCAGTACGCACAGCTCACGGCGATTGCGGCGCGTCACGCTTACGTGGCCGGCGTTCCATAGCCCCTCCAGCGGCCCGAGCAGTTGATCCAGCGTCCACCAGGCGTCGGGCGGAGGGGGGCCGGCGGACTGGTGCTGCAAGTCATCCGGCTCGACGTGTGGGTTCATGTCATCGCCGTCGCGGATCTCAACCAGCAGCACCTTGAGCGGCTTCTTGGTCGGCACCGGCTGGTGGCCGGCCTCCGCCTGGCGTTGGTCGGCCACTCGCTTTTCCATCACCGAGTACAAGAACTCGATCGCCGACCCTGTGCCATCGTTGTCGAAGTAGCCACCGTCCAGAAAGTGTGACGCGGCCCTCGCGTACTGCCGCGGAATCCGCGTCGCCGAGGAGACGACCGGAAACGTCGCGCTCAGCCGCGCCGCCGTGGACAGAGGCAGGTCGGCATAGAGCTTTTCGCCGTGCGGCCCGTTCTTGCAGCAGGAGTCCTGCGCATACGTCTGCAGGAACGATTCGGCGGGTAGGAACTCCGTGTTGGGCGGATACGTCTTCACGCCGGGCACCATGTAATTCGACAGCAGAAACCGCCCGCCGCTCTCGGCCACGGTGGTGTTGAGGGTGAACGCCGGCATCGTACCGTTGTTGAGATTCTGAGCGGCCTGGCCGAGCGTGATCTTCTCGCCGTCCAACCAAGGCACCTTCGGCGCCTGCGGCGAGATCCCGCACTGGGGGTCATTCAGGTTTCGGTTCAACGCGCGGCTCAGCGCCCACGTGCGGTCCGGCGCGACGGTTGTCGTTATGTCCTGGGGCGAGTCTTGTGCCGACTGCAGAAAGGGAAAGCGGAAGGTCAGCGCCAGCCGCTGCAGGTCGTAGTACTCCAGCCCCCACGCCACCGCCTCCAGGCTGGAACAACCGGGCCCGATGGTTAGCCTGTCGCGCAAGTCGTCGTTCGCGGGAAACGCTGTCCCCTGCGGCGCCGTGTACTCCGCCAGATACGGCACCAGCCCCACGCTGCCGCCGGAGACGCCGCTGGCCAGCAGCACGTGGTCATGCAGCAGATAACCATTGAGTTGCTTCTGCTTGTCCTCGCGAAATTCCTTCTCCAGCCGCGCCATCACCTGCGCCGTCCACTCCGCGGCCTGGATGCCTCCGCCCGTGGCCGTGACCACCACTACCGGCTGGTCCTCGGCGTCCAGGGGTTCGACGGCCTTCAGGCGTTCGAACGTTTTGTCCACCGCGTCGGTCGGAGTAGGCAGCACCGTCACAGGCGGAGTCTGCCGGACTTCGAAGTAGTGGTCTGCATCCCAATCGACGATGTTCGTCTGCACCCACTGTATCCAGGATGCGCCATAGGCCGCTGGCGCATAACTGAGCGCCAGCTTCGGCAGAAAAATTAATGCAACCGCCGACGTCAGCACCGGCACACGGTATCGGTCGAGGAAGAAGCTCGCTCCGTTAATCCCCCACTGCATAAAGATCAGGATCACGGTCACCGATGCCAGCACCGGAAAGCTTCGTTCCAGTCTGACGTTCTGATGGATAATGTCGCTGACCACCAAATACACAAAGCACCCCAGCAGCGCCAGGAACAGCAAAGAGAAGAAGACGCCTACCTTCTCCATCTTCATCTTCCAGCCGCACCCTGTCTGCCTCGCTCCCAGCAGGACGCAAAAGTAGATCGCCACGGCGAAGCCGATCTCCGCCCCCGGCAGCGTCGTGGTCACCACAGGGGCCACGATTGGATACAGGAACAGATACAGCAGCAGGAACGCGATCAGCGAAACCGTAGCGAGAAAGTGCAGCTCCCACAGCGGCCCATCGCGGCTTGGCGCGTAGCCGGTATGCGTGAACTGGAGCGGCCAGCGCAGCGGGCGCTCCAGCCATCCGGCCAGCTGCGGCTTGCTTGCGCCCTGGATGGCATCCTCCACCATGAGCAGAAGCGGAGGAAAGATGAGCGCACGCGGGCCGTCGCCCGGAATCCACTCGTGCGTCCACAGGTAGAACAGCGTGACGAGGTACCAGAATGCGAACGCCGCCATCAGGCCTCCGGCGTACCATCCCCACAGGCTCAAGTGCGATCCCGCATACGGCCACGTACCCGCATCGCGGCCCGGGAAACCCACCTGTTCGCGAATGGTGGTGCGGGCCACATACCACAGCGTGATGAACGCCGGTATCTGCGCCACCGCAAGCACCGTCCACAGTGTGCGTGTCTCGCACCCGGTCATCCACTTATAGAGCCGCACGGGCGGCTGGCTGGCGAAGCGAAAGTTGCCGTTCATCACAATGTTGCGCGCGCACACCAGTGTGGTGGTGGTGAGGGTCAGGACAAAGAACGTCGCATGGAAGGCCTGCCATCCTGTGCTGAGCGTCATGATGCCGCGGCTGAGCGCGCTCACGCCCGTCCAGGCATCGAGCACACACACCAACGGCAGCAGCAGCCAGCCGAGGAGGCAGAAGCGCAGAAAGTACAGGTATTGGAACCTCCGCGACCACTTCTCCTGGCAGCTCGAGGGCGTGTCTGGATGAAATTCCTGCTTGGGGCTTATATACATTGCCTGCCTCCACGGTAAAAGTAATCGTAGAACCTGCGGGCCGCCCGACGTTTTGTACCAGTGAGATTGTTAGTGTGGCACAGCGAACAAGTTAGATGCTGCCGGAAATCTGTACAACCACAGGCGAATCGCCGGCATTTCCAGCGTGCCGCCTGCGCCATCGACGGTACAGGTCCCATCGACGATGATGTCTTCGGTGTGGTGGTCACCCTGAGCGAGGGTGCCGCGACAATGCGGCGGAGCAGCTGAAGCCGGAATGCCGAGGGTGAGAAGGAAGGCGATAGCGAAAAGGCGGACTTTTCCTAAGAAGTGGGGCGCAGCAAGGGCAAACATTCGTCGCTCCTGCAACCCGGTCGTTCCGGCCCAAATCAGCAACCAGGCACGTCCCCTTCCGGTTTCCCGAGAGCGACGGCAAAGGCTACCGGCCAGATAGTACTGCGCATGTCGCGGGTTGACTAATCGCGGTGCAATATAACCTACAGAGTGGCAAGCAATCAAGAGCAAAACGGAGCAAGAAAAGGGCACTCTGAACTGACCCGCCAGAATCTTTTTTTGATTAGGACATTACCAGCGTTTTCATATGCATTTGGTAGCGAGCTGTCTTCCCCCGCACCGAGATAGCACAAAATCACCCCATTCCGGGTCGCTATTGAGAACACCTCTCGCTCTTCCAATTGCAATAGCTCTCCGCGCAGCTCGGCGACCTGATGCACGGCAAGAACAACGTAGTCGTTTTGGACCCAATCGGATCCAACAAAGAAGAACGGCAGGTGGCTGGCCTGCCGCAAATAACTGCTTCTAGAGCGACGATCAGAAGCAGGCTGCCGTTTTGGAGGCGAAAATCTTTCTGAATGGGCAGCCCTTTTTCTGCTTTACCACCCAGGCTATTACTTCAATAGCAAGTGCTTCTTGGCCTGCGGGCAGAGATTCATGTCATGCAGCCGGGTAGATAGAGCCATAAACGCAGCGTTCTCTCATAGCCGGCTGGAAGGTCTCTTGGGATTTTTGGGTGAGTTATGAGCGGCAAGAAGATCGAATTCTCACATCCGGGCTTCCGCTTGCATGAACCACTTGTCATGCGATGGAAATAAGAGTTTCATGTGCAGCGGCTAGTCTGTCAGAAGTGGGGCATGTCCCCTCCGACAAACAGTTTGATCCAAGGAAGAAGGCAACGCGCAGATGACGCGAATCGCAGGCGTGGCCAGTGCATTTCCACGTCACTATTATCGCCAGCAAGAAGTAGCAAGCGCTCTCAAGCGGCACTGGGGTAGTGAATTGGGGAATCCGGAGGTTCTCGACCGCCTGCTGACCCGAGTTGGTGTCGATGGACGATATTTCGCTTTGCCCATCGAAGCATACGACGATCTAACGACGTGGGGAAAGTCGAACGATGCATGGATCGAGATTGCCGAAGATCTTGCGGAACAGTCGATCTGCCGGGCGCTCACCCGCTCTGGCCTTTGCGAAGACGACCTGGACGCGATCTTCTTTGTCTCGGTAACTGGCGTGGCGAGTCCCTCGATTGACGCGCGGCTGATGAACCGTATGAATCTGCGCTCAGACATCAAGCGAAATCCAATCTTCGGCCTCGGATGTGTCGCAGGAGCAGCGGGCCTTGCTCGTGCTTCCGATTATGTTCGCGCATTCCCCAATGAGTGCGCGGTGCTGGTTTCGGTGGAACTCTGCTCGCTCACCTGGCAACGAAAGGATCTCTCGGTAGCTAATCTCATCTCGTCTGGGCTGTTTGGCGACGGTTCCGCAGCTGTAATTGTCGCCGGGAGTGAACGCAGTGTGACTGGTCCTCAGGTGCTCGGCACAAGATCGTCGTTCTATCGCGGCACCGAGGAGGTGATGGGTTGGGACATCTCGGAAGAGGGCTTCAAGGTCGTGCTTACGCCGGAGGTTCCGGACATGGTCCGCAAACACCTGGCGCGAGACGTTGACGGCGTTCTCGCCGACTATGGCCTCGATCGCAGCGATATCGATACGTGGATCATGCACAGCGGCGGTCCCAAGGTTCTGGAAGCTACTGCTGAGTCATTGGAGCTTGCTGATGATGCGCTGGAGGTTTCATGGCAAACCCTGAGGCATGTCGGCAATCTCTCGTCCGTGTCGGTGCTACTGGTGCTGGAAGAGTTCATGAACCGGCGCCGCCCGGCAGCAGGCAGCTATAGCATTCTTGCAGCCATGGGCCCGGGCTTCTGTTCGGAACTCGTGCTACTACGCTGGTAGAGTCAATGCACAAATCCCTGAGTGAAGCTGAGGTGCTGGTTGCTGGTGGTGGCCCCGCTGGACTGGCGGCTGCTATTGCAGCTCGACAAGCGGGTTTTGCCGTCACCGTCGTTGACTGCGCGCAGCCTCCGATCGACAAAGCGTGCGGCGAGGGTATCATGCCGGATGGCTTGGCAGCACTTCGCCAACTCGGCGTCGCCATTGGCCCCGGGCAAGCAGCACCGTTCCGCGGCATTCGCTTCCTCGACGATGAGGCTCAGGTGGAGGCGGGTTTTCCTGACGGAACCGGCTTGGGAATTCGGCGCACGGTTTTGCATCAACTGCTGATCGACCGGGCGACGGAGACAGGCGTTTCCCTGCACTGGGGCACACGGATCACCGGCTTATCCACGGAAGGAGTAGCGATCGGCGGGCGGCACGTGCGCTGTCGTTGGTTGCTGTGCGCTGATGGGCACAACTCTCTGCTCCGCAGGCTTGCCGGCCTTGACCTCGGACATTCAGCACAACGCCGATTTGGATTTCGTCAGCACTACAAAGTGCCGCCCTGGTCAGATTGTGTGGAAGTACACTGGAGCAATTGCGGTCAGATGTATATCACTCCGGTCTCGGACAACGAGATCTGCGTCGCGTTAATCATACGCGGCCGCGAGGTTGGATTCGACGAGGCCCTCCACCAATTTTCAGTATTGCGGCCCCGCCTGAAAGATGCGGCGCCCGGCGATCGTCAGTTGGGAGCTTTGACCATTACTCGTCGCCTCCCGACCGTTCAACTAGGCAACATCGCACTCATCGGAGAAGCGTCGGGTTCGGTTGATGCGGTTACGGGCGAGGGCCTATCCATGGCGTTCCGTCAGGCAATCGCTCTCGCGGAGGCGATGCGAGCGGGCAGTCTCATGGAATATGAAAAGGCGCACCGGAGCATTGCGCGCCTTCCGCGGATGATGTGCACTCTCATGCTGGCCATGGACAAGCACCCCCATTTTCGTCGCCGAGTGTTTCGCGCACTGACATCGGAGCCAGAATATTTCCGCCGGTTGCTGGCGCTTCACACAGGGGCTGTTTCGCCCTTGAGCTTTGGTTTGCGGGAGACCGTGTCTTTGGGATGGCATTTGCTTGCTGAATAGACTCGAGGCAAGTCGGAGGAGCAGCGATCTGAAGCTCAAGTCTCCAATTCGTCCAGGCCTAAGGTTACCCACCGGTCCTCTTGCACTACTTGCCTGGTTAGTGTTGTTGCCTTCGATGGCGGCGGCACAGCAGATAACCGTCAATCTGGATGCTGCCCAAACCAAGATCGAGTGGACGCTGGGGGACGTTCTGCACACCGTCCACGGCACCTTCAAAGTGAGAAGTGGCAGCGTCACATTCGACCCGAAATCTGGCGACGCCAGCGGCGAAATCATTGTGGATGCGACAAGCGGCGAGAGCGGCAATCATGCTCGCGACCAGAAAATGCACAAAGAGATTCTGGAGAGCCAGCGCTATCCGGAAATCACGTTTTCACCCGCGCATGTGACTGGGAAAATCGCGGACCAAGGAACATCGAGCATACAAGTGCAGGGCATGTTTCTGATCCATGGCGCCGGCCATAACATTACATTGTCCCTGCCGGTTGAAAAGCGCGGCAATGAAGTCAAGGCGAGCACGAGTTTTGATGTGCCCTATCAAGAGTGGGGCATAAAGAACCCAAGTACCTTCCTTTTGAAAGTGGACAATAAAGTGAAGATCAGCGTCTCCGCGGTTGGCCACATTATGGTACCCGGCACAGATTCCGCCACACACTAGAACTCAGAAGCGAACCTATTTACGAGCGCCGGTGGAATCTTGTGGTAAATCAGGCAGGGTGACATTGCTGAGGTGGCTTTAACGACTGGCGTTCTCGGTAACGGCTTCGTTTAGTGTGAGAGTGAGCAGCACGCCGCCCCCTTCGCGGTCCGCGATTTCAACCCTTCCTCCATGAGCTCGGGCCACGGCGTCTACAAACGCCAATCCTAGACCGTGTCCAACGGAATGCTGTCCCTTAACAAAACGTTCGAAAGCGTGGCTGCGAAGTTCCGCTGGAAACCCCGGACCATTGTCCTCGATTGTAAATTCAGCTTTCCCGGGCTTGGCGTGTACCGAGATGTTGATCCGGCACCCGGGTGGAAGATGGACAATTTCATTGTCTAGCAGGTTGGCACTTGTCCGGTTCAGGAGGGACAAATCCGCGTCGATCAGCACTGGCTGGAGATTCGTAGAGATTTCGTGCCCGTGCTCTGCCATCGCAGGCTTGTAGAGATCCACCAAATGTCGCACCACTTCGGAAAGTTCCACGGTTTCTTTCCGTGTTTGCAGAGCTCCGGCGTCCGCCTCTGCCAGGTCGAGGGTCGTATTTAGTAACTGCGAAAGCCGATCCAAACCCTCGATCGCTTCGGCGACACGCTCGTGCCACTGGCCATGGGTTCCATCCGAGAGCGCTACTTCAAGACTGCCGCGGATCGAGGTGACCGGGCTCTTCAAGTCGTGCGCGACCGAGTCAGTCAGAATCCGCATCTGGTGTACCGATGCCTGAATGCGGTCGAGCATGCGATTGAATGTGCGCGACAGACGCGTGATCTCGTCGGAATACACACCCTCAGGTAGGCGACTGCTTAAGTCATCGGTGCCGATGTGGGACACCGTATCGCTGATGCCGTCAACACGCGATAACGTGCGGTAGGCCACCAGCCACGTAATGAGAAATCCCAGCGCCACCGTGATACCCCAGACCAACAAGCAACGCTCGGTAAGGCGATTCAACATGCGGGCGCCACTCACATCGGCGAGCCCAAGATAGAGACCGCTTCCATCTCCGCGGCTCTTGTAGACGACGCGAAAGGTTTTCTTCCATCCTGGAACGTGCACATTCGCCAATGCTCGGGGGCTAAGCTGCGCTTGCTGAATTGCCTCAATAAAAGGCTCCTTGGGGCTTGGGCCCACCCAGATAGGGTCCTGACCAGGTTGTGTTTGCAGAAAGAAAACCGAGGTCGGATGCTGACCATGAGACTCGTCGGCGTCGGATACCTCGCGAGCCGCAAGTTCAGCGACCTCTCCGACAAGACGATGGTAGAGGGCATCCCGAGGCGTTCTGGCCGAGACGTCTGCCAGGGTTCCTGCTTCGCCGCTTAGCCACGCGTCGCTACGCTCTTGGATATCGCGTGCAATCAGCAGGTACATGATAGCGATGGCCACCGCACTGCCGAGGGCAAATGCCGCGGTCGGCCAGATGGCAATCCGCCACGCTGCCGATATACCGTGCGATTTATGTTTCCTTGAGAACATAGCCCACGCCGCGAATGGTGTGGATGAGTGGCCGTTTGCCTTCGCTGTCTACCTTATTGCGTAAGCGGTAAATCTGCACATCGACAACGTTGGTGGCGGGATCGATGCGCATCTTCCAGACGCGATCGAGGATCATGGTGCGCGTCACCACCCGCCCGGAGTTCCGGACCAGATACTCCAGCAGCGAGAACTCCTGCGTCGTAAGCTGGAGCAGTTCGCTACCTCTTCGCGCCTCGCGCCCCACCAAGTCAAGCTCCAGGTCGGCAACCCGCAAGCGTACGGCCTCCGGCTGTCCGGGCGGGCTTCGTCGAAGCAGGTTTCGAACGCGGGCCAGCAGTTCCGCCAGGGCAAAGGGTTTGGTGAGGTAATCGTCTCCGCCTTGCTCCAGACCGCGCACCCGCTCGTCGACGGAGCGCCGGGCCGAAAGGATCAAAACCGGTCCGGTGTGACCCTGCGATCGGCAGCGACCGATCAGGTCCAGGCCATCCATATCCGGCAAGCCCAAGTCGATGATAAAGCCGTCATAGGTCTCTTCGCCCGCCAAGGCCAGTGCAGTTTTTGCATCCTTGGCGGTATCGACCTGATAGCTGGCTTCGCTCAGGCCGCGATGCAGGAATTCTCGAATTGCCGAGTCATCTTCGACTACCAGAAGTCGCACAGTTGCCTCGTGCAACAGATTCGGCGGTAAGGAAGAACAGCGTAGACTTTGTTTTTCACCGTATGTCAAATATCCATCGCGCGGCGCCCAAGCGCAAGGGCATCCGTCCAAAAAGCGGTTGACTCGTGGACATCGGCGACTACCTGCCCCGCCGCAGCCACGAACTCCTCCACTTGCTCTTCGCTCACTACGAGCGGAGGAGCCGACTTTAGCACCATAAAGTTGTTGCCACAAACCTGGGTGAGGACCTTCTCGCGCCGGAACAGCCGCATCACCAGCATCTGCCCAAACATCCCAGGATGAATGGCACGAAATGCTTCAAACGAGAGGCGCAGTATCATTCGGGAAGGCGGCTGGAACTCAATGCCGGAAAGCAGTCCCATCCCGGGTGCGCCTTTGAACATCTCGTACGGCGAAAGGGTCTTGGTGAGACGATTCCTCAATAGCTCGCCAAGGCGTTCGGCGCGGTAGCCGAGTTGCTCATCTTCCAACACATCAAGGGTTGCTAACCCAGCCCGCATTGCCAGACCGTTTTCGCTGAAGGTCGAGGTATGCACGATGGCACGCTTCAGAGAGCTATAAACCCCCTCGTTTATCTCGTCCGTCATTAACACGGCGCCGACCGGGATCAGGCCTCCGCTGAGCGCCTTCGCCAAAATCACCAGGTCAGGCTGCACGTCGAAGTGCTGCGCCGCGAGGAATTTTCCGGTGCGGAACATCCCGGTCTGCACTTCGTCGAGGACGAACAAGGTGCCATAGCGCTTGCAGAGCGCCTGCACATTACGCAAGTAATCGCCAGCCGGCAACCTGATTCCGCCCTCCGACTGGATTGGCTCCAGGAAGAAAGCTGCGAACTTCCTCGTTTCCAGCTTCTGTTCGACTGTGGTGAGGTCGTTGAAGGGGACCGCTTCGGTTTCGGGGAGGAGTGGACCGAATCCCCCGCGCCAGAAGTCGTTGTCCATGAGAGAAAGGGCGCCGCACGTCAAACCATGGAACGCGCCCTCAGCATAAAGCAGCCCGTCTCGTCCCGTGACCGCGCGCGAAAACTTGATCGCGGTTTCCACACCTTCGCTTCCGGAGCTGGCAAAGAAAACCTTTTTCAGCCTTCCACCTGCTAGCTTGCATAAGCGTTCGGCCAGTTCGCCCGCAAGCTCCGGCACGTGGCTCTGCAGCATCGCAGGCCCCGAGCGATCGAGCTCTTCTTTCAAAGCCTCAATAATGCGGGGATGATTGTGGCCCGCATTGTGAACGCAGTATCCGGAAAGAAAGTCGAGATAGCGGTCACCGTCCTCAGTCCACAGCTCTGCTCCCAAGCACCGCTTGTAACGCACATTCATGTCCAGCAGATCCAGTAAACGGACCCACTGAGAGTTGACATGCTCTGCATATCTCGAACTGGTCGGGAGAAGCGCTGCCTTCAATTATTTCCTCGGATGATGACAAAGATATTGGTTTACAGCTTAGGCAAGCAAGGTGGAATTACCGTAGCATCCAGATGACATTCCGTTCATCTCGCCTGGTGGTGGAGATGACAATATCCTCATCTTAGCGTAACGAAACGCCAAACGTTACCTGCTACAGTCAATGCAAGGTACCCGGGAGAATGTCAAATAGGTTCTACGTGTTTTTCCGAGCAGCTGTGCCGCTGGCGCTATTCTTGGCGCTGGTTTCGGGTCTCTCGGCCCAGCAGGCTCCGATCCTCACGGCCTCAGGTGGGCCCTTCCCGGATGCTCCCAGCGTGGTTCAGGAGCAGCAACAAACGTCTTCGCAGTCCCGTGCTGCCGAACCGCAGGCACCGGGTCCCGATAGTCAATTAAAGGACTCCTCCGTTCCAGAGCAAAATTCCGCAAGCACTCCTGTCGCTCTGGAACAACCCAAGCGCATTCTGTATATCATTCCGAACTATCGTGCGGTGAGCGCCGATGCCAACGTGCCTCCCCTGGACGCGAAGGGCAAGTTCAAGCTCTTTGTGGAGGACAGCTTCGATTACTCCACGTTCTTGTACGTGGGTTTTCTCAGCGGAATTGGCATGGCGCAGAAGAGCGTTCCCCAATTTAGCGATGGAGCTGACTCGTTCGCACGGTACTACTACCATATTTTCGCTGACCAAGCCGTGGGAAATTTCTTTACTGAATTCGCTCTAGCATCGGCTTTCAAGCAGGATCCGCGGTACTTCACGCTGGGCCGCGGCGGTTTCCTTAAGCGCACCGGATACGCTCTCAGCCGACTTGCCGTCACACGCACGGATAGCGGTGGTTCAGCAATCAACTTTTCGGAAATTGTCGGCAACGGTGCCGCAGCGGGAATCTCGGGCCTCTATTACCCAGCACAATATCGCACCTGGACCAAGACCGGCCAGAGGTGGGAAGAGCAACTCGCGCTGGACGGGGTCTTCAACGTGGTAAAGGAGTTTTGGCCCGACATCAGGCATTCCGTTCTTCATCAGAAGTGAAGCCTGCGGCTTGAGCTTGCAGTGAGTGTTTCCTTCCCGTCCTGAGCTGCACATGAACATCTTGTCATGCGCAGGCAACAGACCTTTCATATTCGGCTACTAATCTGGATGCGTGTGGGGTGGGCTTTGATGTCTGCGCCGAACCAGGGGAAGAATGTAAGCCGAGAGCGCGGCCTTCGGAAATCTTCGCGGCGAGCCAACGCAAACACTAGTTTTCTCGTTGACTACCGGACGGCTCTCTACGAGACGAGAATTTCCCACCCAAGACCTTCAATAAGCCCAATCGCCGTCCACCCCAAGCGAATTTTTCGCTCGACTCGGACAACTGCTCTCTTGCTGGTATTGCTTGCGCACTCGTGGTCGGCTGCGCGGGCTCTGCAGCAGGCGAGTCTCGTCGATTCAATCGTACCTGCGGTCGAAGGCGACGCGCCTAACCCTGATGGACTGCCCGCACCGCAGCAGGACCAATCGAGGTCTTTTGCCAGCTTATTGGGAACCGCTGCAAAGACCATCGGAGAGGATGAACTTCACATCATCAAGTCGCCGTTTTCACTCATCGCACTGAAATGGGACGCCCTGGCAATTGGTGCCACCGGCATTTTGATCGCGAACGATGAAAGCGTGCTATATCAGGTTCCGGCGAGTTGGCATAGCACCAGCATTAATATCTCCGATGCCGGTGTATATGGCCTAGGCGCTGCGGCTGGGGGCATCTTCGTCACGGGCCTATTGACGCATAACGGTCAGGCTACTCAAACCGGCATACGCAGCGCTGAGGCGAGTGTCGACAGTGTCATCCTCTATGCCGCTCTGAAAGCCGTTATGGCGCGGCAGCGTCCCTACACCGGCGAGGGCGAAGGCAAATTCTTTTCCGGCAATTGGACCAACGGATCCTTTCCCTCGGGACATGCGGCTCTTGCCTGGACGCTCGCCTCGGTCATGGCGCACGAATACCCGAACTGGCCGGTGCGCCTGCTTGTATACGGCGTGGCAACAGCAGTCAGCACAACCCGCGTGACTGGAGGCGTGCACTTTCCCGCTGATGTGTTCTCGGGTTCAGTGATTGGATTTGGCGTGGGGACCTATGTCACGCATAAAGACCGGCAAAAACTCTCGTCGCCCCATTCGAGCACGAAGATCACGGGCGTGGAGAACGCGATTCTGGCACACATAGCGATTCAATAGCGACTACACCGAGGAGGATTTCGGGGCTTGATGGTGCACCATAATAGACGACTTGCTTCGCTCGCGATTGAGCAGGAACTTGGCCGTCAAATGCAAGCCCGGGCTCTTGTAGGGTCCGAGATCGCGGAAAGAGCGGAAGCCTCTAGTGATCAATCCCGAAGAGGTTCGACTTGGAAATTTCTCCAACTCACCTTGGCCATATGTTCTTTATTCTTCGCGCTCACAGCAGTCTCTGCCCAGGACCCGCCATTGAATGGAACCCTGACCGCGAATTCCGTCTTTCAGGAGCACTGCGCGAAGTGCCACGGTAAGACCGCCAAGGGTCGCCTCTTCGGCGGGCCACCGCTCGCCTCCGAGAACATCGCGGCCACCTCGACGGACGATCTCCGCGGCATCATCCTCCACGGCAGAGGCCGTATGCCCAAATATGCCAGCAAACTGACAACGGAAGAGATCGAAACCTTGGTCCAGCAAATCGAAGCCCTGAACAAGAAGTGAGTGGACGTTGTGAAACCACCTGGCCGACGTGCAATGAGTGGCAGAACTGATCGCTCGAAAACAGTTGATTATTGGAAACCACAAATGCGCATTTGCCGTCCGCCCGTTTTCTGCAACCTAGAGATTGGCAGTACACGACGGGAAACTACGTGGTTACCTCGCCAACGGTGGCCAACGGCGTAGTGCCGGTCGTGGCAACCAGCCAGAACACCGTGTCATAGGGGGCCGGGGCGGCAGCAATGATTCTCTGCATATCTTCGGCCGGAAAACACGGTTGCTCCTCGCGGCCCCATTTCGGAAGCACAAGGTGAGCGGGGATGATCGCAAGATTGCCGAGCAACTGGATGAGCTGCTGTGCCTGCTACAGGGACTGGGACGGAGCGGTTCAATAATTCTGTGCCCATTTGTGCCCAAAGTAGCGGATTCGGAGTTGTGAGAAGCGGAGATTAGGTTCTTGGAAACAGGGAGCTTAGGTTTGGTTGCGGGGGAAGGATTTGAACCTTCGACCTTTGGGTTATGAGCCCAACGCATACCGAGTACTACAACCTTCGATCTCAATCACTTACGAAACCCACTGCGAACACTTGCGAACAAAACTCATTGTATCGCAAAGTCGCCGGCAGAGAAATACTCGTCCAACATCTCGGGCACCCTCCGCGCATCCTCGGTCAATAGATGCGTGTAGCCCATCGTTGTTCTACTGTTTACGTGCCCCAGACGCTCCATCCGGGTTTTGATGGGAACGCCCAACTGATCTTGCGCGGTCGCATTGCCGTGCCGGAAAGCGTGCAGTCCGCCCTTGAGCCCATGGGCTCGGACGATCGGGCGAATCACGCGCGCACTGAAGTTGTCGGGGTGCAGCCGCTTCCCTTCCTTGGTCGGAAACAGCGGCTCGTCTTTTCCGCGACCTCCCGACAATTCGCGGAGTTTGCCCGCGAGATTCGGAGAGATCGGGAACAGTCGTGCCCGCTTGCTCTTGGTGTTGGTGATGTACCTTCCCGATCGGGATCTGCGGACCTCGACAAAACAACGCTCGAAGTCCACATCTCCTACATTAAGGGCGCACAACTCGCCGCGGCGGATGCCGGTTTGAACCGTGAGCCATAACGCTGGCCGATAGTGCTCATCCACCATGGCGATGATTCGCTGCACGTCCTCTTTGCTAAACACGGGCTGTTCTGGCGCCGACCATTCGGGAAGAACAATCCCCGCGAATGGATCGTGCGCCACATAGTCCCATGCCTTCGCTGAGTTCCACATGATTCTTAGGGTCCCGACCAGGTTCTTGACGGTTTTCGGATTGAGCTTGCAGCCGGCGATAAACGACTGCACCAGCTCTCCCGTAAAGTCCTTCATTGTCACCGCACCCAATGCTGGTAACAGGTGCTTCCGCAACTGCGACTTGATGGGTGGCTGCGATGATGGTTTCAGGTTCGGCAGAACCAGCCTCTGCCACTTCTCTGCAAACTCATAAAATTTCGCCACCGGCCGGGGCCGATAGGAAACATTGTTGATTGTTGTTAGCTCATCCTCCATCGCTCGGAGAGCAAGCCGTCTCGTTGGATAGTCCTTTTGGGTGCCTATGCAATGCCAGCCCAGAACGCGCTTGATCTGCCCGTCCTGAATGACATCTTCTCTCCATCGTCCTATCCAGCGATCCCCCCTTAATTCCAGGTGTCCACGTTGAAATCTCCTCCTCGCCATCCGCTGAAACTCTCCTCTCAGCGGAAGGCCGGAGTTCGCCTCGGACAGAACGATAACACGCTCGGGTTCGGCGGTCATCTGCGAGTTGTG
>JBEKTC010000023.1:0-22882 GCA_049516475.1 Candidatus Korobacteraceae bacterium
TGCCACAGACGGTTTGTTGGCGGTTCCATTCAGCCAAGCAAGGAACAATTTATAACCGACTGACAAAACGATCGCGCCGACAAACAGGCCAATGATGCCCATGGCCACGAATCCGCCAATCGCGCCGAGAAAAACTACAGCGATCGGAACAGCGACTCCACGTCCCAACAGGATGGGCTTCAGAACGTTGTCCATCAAGGCGACGACGATGCACCAAATCAAGAAAATCACAGCCTTGGTGGTAGTGGCGACCGCAAAGACATAAATGATTGCCGGAATGAGCACGAGGGCCCCCACTTGCAGGACCGCCGCGACAAGAAAAATCACTGCCCATACGCCTGCCGCAGGCAATCCCACCACCAGAAATCCAATACTCGCGAACACCGATTGGATCACCGCAACTCCGAGAATACCGGTAGTGACGCTGCGGATGGTGGATCCGACCAGTTCCTGAAACTCGGGCCCCTGGTCGCCAAAAAGGCGGTTGGCCAGGGATCGCGTCTCCTCATAGGCGGCCTGGGCGTTCGCAAGAAGCAGCCCCGAAACCAGAATGGAGAGTATGAACTGCAGCACGGTGCCGCCGATTCCTGCGGAGGCAGAAAGTAGCTTGGGGATAACGGCCGTGATCTGCGGAGCGAACCTCTTGACCGCGTCGGTTAAGTCAGTGGATGCCATGTCCCAGACGTTTTTCAAAGGAGGACCAATGACTGGCCAGGTCGCAACGCTGTCAGGTGGCGGCAGGATGGTCAGGGTGCCATCCTTCAGGTGGGCCGCCAGCGTCTGACCCCCGTCGATCAGGCTCTGTGCCAGCAAAACAGCCGGAATAATCAACACGGCCAGGAAGACAAGGGTGAACAGCAGAGCGGCCAGCCCTCCGCGCCCTCCCAGGAACCCCTGCAGCTTTCGAAAGCTGGGGTAAACAGCGACGGCGATGATGATGCCCCAGACAATCAGGGGGAGGAATGGAAGCAGAATCATCAGACAGGCAGCGACCAGCAGAAAAGCCAGGCCAATGTGGATGGATGCCTCGAGGGCCCGGTTAACCTGGGCCTCGTCGTACGCAGCTTGTTCAACGCTCACGGCCGAGTCCACCTCAGAAAACAACGTCCCGCGACCCGGCAGCTGAACGCAATTGGTTTGGATAACCTCTCCGCCATTCATGAAGCAGTCCGGATCACGGCCCGATCATAGGAGCAGCCGTAGGCCTCCACAACTAGGGAATTCCCTAATGCGACAGTGCGGGAAGTTCGAAGGAAAAAATGGCTTCAGGAAGACTCTTGTGTCTGCACAGGTCCGGAATCCAGCGAAATCAGACCCTGCTTCAAGGCGAAGAGCACCAAGTCTGCATTGCTCTTCAGGTTGAAGGTTTCCATGATGTGATGCTTGTGGAACTCGACCGTCTTCTCGCTCAGGTTCAGGTGTCCCGCGATCTCCTTGATTGGACGCCCTTCGGCAAACATCTGCACAATGTCACGCTGTCTTGGAGTTAAATGGCTGGAGTACTGGCGCGCCCGGGTCTTTTGTACGACCCAATCTTCCGGCCTTAGCTTGGGAGTGACATAGCACTTACCATGCAGCAACTGCTCTATCGCCTTCAAAAGCTCCGATCCTGCCGAATGCTTGAGGACAAATCCGGCCGATCCCAACTCAAGCGCAGCGGCAGCCAGATTAGGGTTATCCTGCATAGTAAGGAATACGAGCTTCACTTTCGGAAGTTGTTCGCGCACCCGCTTGGCAGCCTCAAGTCCGTTCAAAAGAGGCATGCCGACGTCTACAACGATCATGTCCGGCTTGAGCCTGCACGCTTCGGTGACGAGCGCGCGCCCGTCGGTAACGCTACCCACAACCTCATAGCGCTTCTCCAACAGCAGGCGTAAGCCATCGGCAAAGATGATGTGATCGTCGGCAATCAGGATTTGTGGCCTGGTTTCCATCTCTCAGCCTTCAACTTTCGGCCTCGATAGTGGGATACGGATCGGGTCAATCGGCGCTGTCCTGGAAGCAATCGGAGTTCTACCAACCGACTCGTCCGCAGGTTCACTCCGCGCCATATCAAATCTCTTTTTCAGCGGTACCCATACCTCGATCCGGGTTCCCTTTTGAGTTTCTGAATGAATTTCGAATCGTCCACCTACCAGGCGCACCCGCTCCCGCATGCTCCAGAGACCTAGCCCCTGGCGCTCCACGCCGTCTTTAACATCAACATCGAAGCCCTCACCATCATCGGAGATGGATAAATGAAGGGTGCCATCCATCGTGTCGATTCTCACCTGCGCACGAGCCGCTCCACTGTGTTTCTGGACATTCCTGAGTCCTTCCTGGACGATGCGAAACAGGCATAGCGAAATGTCAGGAGACACGGAGCGCGGCACGTTCTCGTGGGAGAATGCGACCTGGATTCCTCGTTGAGCGGCGAATTCCTTGCAGAATGCCGCCACTCCCGCAGCCAGCCCCAGCCGCTCGAGAGTAGAAGAATGAAGACGGTGCGACAGGGTATGCAGATCGGCACCAAGCTCGCCGGCGGAGTTAATAAGCTCATGCAGTTGCCGATTTGCTTCCGCTGGGGACTCGGGAACAATTTCAGCAGCTGTTTCCAGTCCGAGGGACAGGACAGCTAGCCTCTGGCTGAAATCATCATGTAGCTCCGAAGCCAGCCGGGCGCGCTCATCCTCTTGAGCATTGATGAGCCTGCCGCTAAGGCGTATCTGCTCATTTCTTGCGGCATCGAGTTGCGTCCGCTCAAACAGAAGATAGAAGATCAGCAGGCTCAGAGTCACAAGGACCAGCAGTCCGATCAGCAAGGTCCCACCATATCGTTCCCAAATAGTCGGCTGGCGAAACAGAATGGTGCTTCCGGCGGGCAACCTGCTTTCATCCAGTTTCCATCGCTGCAACTCACGCCAGTCGAACTGGTAAAGGCTGGGACCATGCACGATGGGAATGTCCTGCGGCGGCTTTCCCGCTAAGATCTCGAGGGCATCGCGGCCCACGATTTTGCCCTGTTCTTCGAAGCTGACCACAAATCCCCCGACAACGCCGTGGCCCAGCTGCGTGTCGGCTATGCCAAAGACCGGAGCATTGGCGGCGCCAGCGATCAGGGGAAGAGCCTCGGCGATGTTGAGAAACTCCCGCCCCTGCACGTCCTTGAAGAAGCTGAGATAAAGAACTATGGAGTGTTCCGGAAGATGCCTCAGCCTTTCCTGCAGTTCGCTCATCGGCAGGTCAGTAAGATAGGTTACATCGAGCTTGTTCTCATAAGAAGTAAGCGCCGTCTTTGCTAGCGACGTGAGACGCCGGTCATAAGCGGATTGCCCCCCGACCGCGAAGAGGTGTCGGGTTTCCGGCAGCAAACCCAGCGCAGCCTCTACCGTTTTCGAGGGTTCCAATTGAAACCATGAGCCCGTTGATCGACGATCGATTCTCGTCTGGTCGATCTGACCTGGAGCGGAGCAACAGAAGACCGCCGGGACATTGGGGAATATCGTCCTCGGCTCTGCCAGGATCTGGATCGCGTTAGGCCCCAGCAGCACAATCAGGTCCAATTTCCGGTGGCGATACTGCTGGACGACGGCATCAAGCTGTTCCTGCAACTCGTCGGGGTGATAAATAGCGTCCAGGTTCTCCCAGTAGAACTCGACCTGGAACCGCGGGTCTGAGTGCAGCGCCGAAAGGACTAGATTGGTCACAACCACCGAACCAGGATGTGACTGTCCGATAATGTTGATCATGAGAACGTTTTTTCTGACCTGACCTTGGGAAGCGGGGGCAAAACAGATGAGCACAAGCGTAGCCAGAGCAAGCGGGCTCCAGATAGATCGCTTGAAGGAGCGAGATGGCGAACCGACGCGCTTCCTTGGATACACGCATTGCATTGGAAGGTCGTCCGGGCCTGGGAATTCATTGAAATTATGCGCCTAAGGAGGGAGGGAAGACAATGGCACTAATGGAGCAGGGTCTACTAGGGAGCTCCCTAGTTGTCGCTGCAAAACCTGGCCGTAGCATCGGCACCGAACCAAGGTACTCAAACAAGAGGAGAGGATGAGAAGAAATGACTTGGAAGCAAAACCGTACCGGCTATGTAGCCGAGTCGGCCAGAAATCGCACGCGACCGGAGGCAATCTCGTAGACAGCTCCCGCCAGCTTAGCGCGGCCTTCTTCGAGGGCACGAGACCCTTCAGGAGAATCCTGTAACTGCCGCATCGACCACCGAACGTTAGCTTCGACAGCTTGTGTAACGCAATCCTCATTTGCTGCACTTGCATTGAGGTCCGGCAAACCGGGCACGATATTGTCCACGAGGATTTGGATCCGTGAACCATGCTGCACGTCGTAAAGCTTGCTCTCGAGGGCAGCTTTCACGGCGCCGCATCCCTCGTGACCCAGCACCAGGAATAATGGCGTATGCAGATGCTGCCCGGCGTACTGCAGGCTGCCCATTACTTCCGGCGAAACCACATTGCCGGCCACGCGCACAATGAACAGCTCGCCGAAGTTCGCGTCGAAGATCAGTTCCGGGGGCACGCGCGAATCGCTGCAACCGAGAATCGTAGCGTAGGGCTGCTGACCTCTGGCAAGATCGGCCAGAGTCTCCTTGCAGATAGTTGGGAAATGCGCCTTGCCTTGCCGGAATCGCTCGTTTCCAGCGATTAGCCTTTGCAATGCCTCGTCACCCGAAATCGTGGATGGCTTGGTGTGATCGGATCCCATAGCATTCTTCGCGGTCGGGTTAGTAAGCTATCATGCTGCAGCCCGGCCCAACCCTTACGGTTCGATCACGTCACAGCGCCCGCGCAAGGGCTGCCCTGAGCCGGAGCATGAACAGACTAGGGCCTCTGATCGCAGGCTAGCCACCTCCCTCCCACTCGACAACTAGGGAAATCCCTAGTCGCTTAAGATCGGCCAAGCGGTTAAGGTTGAGGGACCACTTACCTCTGGCAGCGGGAGATCGTCGATGAGGCCAAGTCCGCCCCATTGCTGAATCAGGGGGAACGAGAGGTATGATTTGCTACTAACAGGTTTGACGATCACATTTCTAAAGGAGTTCGGCCTAGGTGTCTGGCTGACCTCCCCTTTGCTTCTGACTCTGGCGATAGGCATTACCATTCTGGGGCAAATAGCTGGAAAGAAGGAAGGCTGGCCGCGATTCGACAGCTTCTATTGGTCATTCGTCACCGCAACGACGGTAGGTTACGGCGACATCAAGCCCACCAAAACAGTGTCAAGAATAATCGCGATCATTGTTGCGTTCTTGGGTCTGACACTGACCGGCATCATCATTGCAGTGGCCGTACATGCCGGCGCGTTGGCACTGGCGGCACATGATGTCGCAGAGAAGGTCAGGTAGTCCGGTATTCCCTTGCTCCCCGTTAATGGCCGCTGCGGAAAGGTTTAGTCACAAGTATCCAAGGGTTCGCGGAAAACAAGGATCAACTGGATCGAGGGAGATTCCGCGACGGCTCTATAGCCTGAGGTCAGTCGGTGGAGGGCAGGTATTGGCCGTCGCTTCGGATGAATCATTGATGTTTACCGATGGGGGCAGGTCTCTTCCGAAGGTTCATGTATAGGAAATCGCCCGTACGTTTAGGAGCGCCATGCGTCACAAAAAATACAGGGTTCATTTGAGTACCTGGGCAGTCCCGGCGGTGTATGCCGCAGTCGCCCTTGCCGCGGGGCTGACATTTCCACGCTTTGAAAGCCGCATCTTTCCCGGACTCGTGCACCCCGCGAGCGTGGCAGTCGCGATCGCCCTCTACTCTTCGATCGCCTCCGGCATGCTTGCCATGACCGCTATCGTCTTTTCGCTGACCTTCGTCATGGTGCAGTTCAGCGCCACGGCCTACTCGCCCCGCCTCGTGCTGTGGGTCGCTCGTGATCGGGTGATATCACACTCGTTAGGGGTCTTTACCGCGACCTTTCTCTATGCGCTCGCAGCGCTTGGAGGGGTCGCTCGAGACGGTTCAGAAACGGTTCCATTTATCAGCGCTTATGTCGTAGTCGGCCTCCTGCTGGCCAGCGTGGCTATGTTCATCGCCCTGGTTCATCGGATCACGTTACTCCAGGTCAACCGCATGTTGATTTTCACGGGTGATCAAGGGCGCAAGGTGATAGCGACAATTTATCCGTCAATGAAATCGGAAGTTACGGCCATTGTAACGGATGATTTTCGCGCACTACCTCAAACCCAGACACTGATCCATCGCGGACGGCCTCGCTCGGTACAAGCGGTCGATGTCGTGGCGTTGGTGAGCCTGGCTAAAGCCTCCGGCGGCACCATTGAGATGGTCGTGGCGGTCGGCGATACGATCGTGGAATTGATGCCTGTAGTGCATGTCTTTGGAGCGCGTGAGCCGGTTGATGAACGGAAGTTGCGAGATACCATTGAGCTAGGTGCGCAGCGAACGTTCGAACAAGATCCCAAGTACGCGATCCGGCTTCTTGTGGATATATCTATCAAGTCTTTGTCGCCGGCGATTAACGATCCGACAACGGCTGTGCAAGCGCTTGACCAAATAGAGGACCTGTTGCTGCGTCTCGGCCAACGCCACTTGGAAATTGGAAAATATCGCGACAGCGACGGCAAATTGCGACTCGTAATTCCATTTCCCACATGGGACGATCTGGTTCGGCTGGCTTTTAATGAGATCTGCTTTTATGGCGCCACCAGCGTGCAGGTCATGCGGCGCATGAACGCGCTCGTTGCTGATCTGACACAAGCCGTTCCAGAAGAACGCCGTGCAACCCTTAAATACTGGCGCGGGCGGTTGCGTACCACCGTCGCACGTTCGTTCGCCGACGGTGAAGAGAGATTGGACGCCTCGAAGGAGGACAGGCAAGGATTTGGCATACCCCGGCAACATTCTTCCGAGTAACGTCGCCACCCCCCAAAAGCGTTGCCGACAGCAAGATCGTTTCCGCAACTCTACCAGGCGCGACATCTTGCGCCAAGATCTATTCCGCTTCCTCCGCCACCGCCGTCACTGAACTCGGGCGCCCCTCCAACCCTGTCCTTCACGCCGTTTTGGGGCACACCTAGGGAAATCCCTAGTAGCCGATGATCGGTCCACGGGTTTAGCTTTTGCCCATCAAGAACTTTTGTGTCGAGAAATGGCTGAAGACGACTCACTAGGAATCCAGAGCGGAGGCTCGAAACTCGCTGGAAAAGGTGGCTGAGATCTGCACGGCTTTGCTGTTGTCCGCTGAGAGAGGCAGTTTATGGATCATTCCGTCACGACCAAAAGACTTGTCTTCTTTTCAATCCTTCTGTTGCTTCTGGCTGTTCCACCGGCCACCTACGGACAGGCCGCTCAGGCTGCAAACGCTGAACAGATCCAGGCCCTTCAAAAGAAGCTGGACGCCTTACAGAGTCAGATGGGGGAAGTTCAGGACGAGCTACAACGACTTTCCGGTGGTACGTCTCAGCCCACTCACGTGCCAGCGGACCTTGGATCTGCAATCGTTGCCGAGCAACAAAACGAAAAGTCCCAGGCCGAAGCAGAACTCACTCCGAAGCAGAAAGAAGTGGGCCAGGTCACCGCAACGTACCGAACCTTCGCGCAGGATCCGCTGGCCGCCCCGCGTATTAATAACGAGCCGCTCGATCCCCGGTTTCCGGGATATTTCCGCCTGCCCGGTACAAGTACACTGCTGCGCATCGGCGGATACGCCAAGACAGACCTCATCTACGACTTGAAACCCGCCGGGAATGCCGACAGCTTCATCCCCGCCACAATCCCCATCCCGGCACCAGCGAGCATTAATAACTCGACGATCTCCGTAAGGCCGACCCGCGTGAACCTTGACTTCCTCGTTCCGACACAATCGGGCGACAGTTACAGGTTCTTCCTTGAAATGGACTTTTTCGGTACTAACGCCACCACGCCAAGGCTGCGCCATGCATACGGGCAGGCGAAGAACTTCTTGGTCGGCCAGACCTTCTCGAATTTCATGGATCCAGACGCCGGGGCGGATACCCTGGACTTCCAAGGACCGAACGCACAGGTCTCAATCCGTGTCCCACAGTTCCGCTACAGCGTGCTGGTATCAAAGATGACCACCTTCAGCATTTCAGCCGAAAAGCCGACTTCGGACGTGGCTTTTACGACCCCAGAGTTTAACGCGACACCCAATAGTCCCTCCCCGGACGGCACTCTAAAGCTTCGACGTGAAATGGAAGGCGGACATGTACAACTTTCTGCTTTGTTCCGAAGCGTGGCGGCGTTTCTACCGGACGGCCGGCATGAGGCGGTGTTCGGCTGGGGCTTCAACTTTGCCGGTGCTGAGCGTCTTTGGGGGAAGGATACCGTGGTGTACCAGCTAGCCTACGGGAACGGAATTGAGCGCTATATCAACGATACGTCGGGACTCGGCATTGATGCTGCCGTCAGCAGCCTGCAGAACCCTCATATTCAGGCATTACCCGTGGTAGCAACCTATGGAGCATTGCAGCACTTCTGGATTGAGCGGTTACGTTCCAGCGCTTTCTACAGCTATGTGCAGGTACAAAACACGGTAGCAGAGCCTGGCGCTACCTACCACCAGGGAAATTACACCGGAGGCAACCTGATCTGGAATCCCTTCGGTTCGCTGACAGTGGGCGGAGAATTTCTCTACGGATGGCGCGTCAACGAAGACAAGTCTTCGGGTAATGCGCCGAGAATCCAGTTCAGCGCCAAGTATAACTTCGTGCGAACAACGGGACTAGCCGGTCAATAAACAATACGAAGAAATAATCGATCGGCAAGAGTTCGGAACGTAGAAAGGATGTAACAGGCTATGAGCAGTTCACCGAAGGCACAACCAAGAGTTGACCAGTTCTTCACCGGAGCAGAAGCCAGGCATGACCGGTGGCGCACTCTCTTACGGCAATCGCGGCAGTGGGAGTCGTCAACCACCAAACAAGGGCCTGAGGCGACGAACTATCAGTCGCAAGTCCTGGAGACCTTGGAGGAACTCCGCCAATGGGAAGGCTATTTCGCGTATCCCGGTTTGAACCTGTTCGCCACGCTCAAAGACCGAATCACCTCAGGCGATGCCGTTGGAACTACCCGGCTGGCACGGGCAATCAGTACTGCAATCGTGACCCATTCTTATCGCACTAGTCTTGACGAGTGGGAAAGGGAAGAAGACAGTGTGGGTAATCTGGCTGATCGTCTGCCGCTGAGCGGCGAGCAAAGAACAGCATATCGGCCGTATTTTGAAGTGCTGTTTGTCAGCCCCGCTCGTCAGTCGATGTGGGAGGATCTGGGACACGAGCTTCGTAAACTCCGCAGGCCGCAAGACAAGTTCGCCTATGAGTCGGTGTTCGTCAGTAGTTTCGAAGACGCTATCCTCGCCGTGATCCTGAATGGCAGCCTTGAAGCTGTTGTCATCTACGATGACATCGCGTTTGCGTCGGTTCACAGCAGCCCAGTCTTGCGAGACTTCCTGACTTCGTATTGCACTGCAAGCGGAATCGACTCCGAGTCCCTGCAACACGGTCTGACGCTGGCACAAGCCGTCAAACTTGTACGGCCGGAACTTGACATCTACCTGCTGTCAGATCGCGATGTCGAGAAAGCCGCCGGCAGTCCTGAGGCCGCTTGTGTGCGGCGAATTTTCTACCAGGTTGAGGAGCCCTTGGAGTTGCACCTCAGTGTTCTCGACGGTGTCTCCGACCGATTTTCCAGTCCGTACTTCGACAACCTACAGAAGTACGCGCAAAAGCCCATCGGAACATTCCATGCTCTGCCTATTGCTCGCGGCAAATCGATCTTCAAGTCGAATTGGATTCGCGATATGGGGGAGTTTTATGGGCTAAACCTGTTCCTCGCCGAATCGTCAGCGACCACCGGTGGATTGGACAGCTTGCTGGAGCCAACCGGCAATATCAAAGTTGCTCAGGAATACGCGGCTCGTGCATTTGGGGCGGATCACGTCTTCTTTGTAACGAACGGAACCTCAACGTCCAACAAAATGGTGGAACAGGCGTTGCTGGCACCTGGCGACATCATGCTGGTGGACCGCAACTGTCACAAGTCTCACCACTATGGCGCGGTGCTTTCGGGAGCCCTGCCGCTTTATGTCGAAGCATATCCCCTAACTCAATATTCAATGTATGGAGCTGTTCCTCTGCGCACGATCAAGAAAGCCCTGCTGGATCTTAAAGCAGACGGAAAGCTCGATCGAGCCCGCATGCTCGTACTCACAAATTGCACGTTCGACGGCCATATCTACAACGTCGAGCGAGTGATGGAAGAGTGCTTAGCGATCAAACCCGATCTCATCTTCCTTTGGGATGAGGCGTGGTTTGGATTCGCGCGCTTCACTCCTTTCTATCGTCGCCGCACCGCAATGGGTGCTGCGGCAACTCTCGAAAAGAAATTCCAGGACCCCGCATACCGCGCGGCCTACCAGGAGCAGGCAAAGAAACTGGGCAACGATCCGAACCAAAAGGCCTTACTCGATACCCGACTGCTGGCGAATCCGGACAAGGTCCATCTGCGGGTATACCAAACCAACTCGACCCATAAATCCATGTCCTGCTTGAGGCAGGGATCGATGGTGTTGGTGAGGGACCAGGATTACCACACGGTGGAAGAGCAGTTCCATGAAGCGGTGTTCACCCACGCCTCGACCTCTCCCAATCTTCAGATCATTGCCTCGATCGATGTGGCGCGTCGTCAGATGGAGCTTGAGGGATATGAACTGGTGAATCGAGCAATTCAGTTGGCTCTGGACCTGCGGCGTGAAGTCAACACTCATCCGCTGGTCTCGAAGTACTTCCGAATTCTGGGGGCTGACGAGCTGATTCCGGCAGAGTTCAGGAACTCGGGTTTCGTTGACTATTTGACTCCCGGGGCTAATTGGGCCACGGCTATCCGGGCGCTACGCGAAGATGAATTCGCGCTGGATGTAACTCGCCTGACACTCGTATGCGGCTCAGCCGGCTTTGACGGTACGCAATTCAAGAACCTGCTGGCGGCGGAGTACGACGTCCAACTGAACAAGACCTCGCGTAACAGTGTTCTACTTCAGACCAACATCAACAACACGCGAAGTGATATCGCTCACTTGATGAAGGTATTGGTTGAGATCTCGCAGAAGATCGAGAAGAGACTGGCACAAGGCGGCAAGCGGGAACAGGAGACATTCGCCGCTCGCGTGAAATCGCTGATGCACGACGTGCCCGATCTCCCGGACTTCAGTTGCTTCTACAACAGCTTCCGCGAGGATGCCTCGAGTCGTACAAGCGAAGGCGATATCCGCACCGCCTTTTTCGGCGCCTACCGCGAAGACCAGTGTGAGCACCTGAAGCTGAACAGTCCCGAGCTCGACAAACGGCTCAAGAACGGTCCCGAGTTGGTATCGGCAAATTTCGTCATTCCGTATCCGCCAGGCTTCCCCATTATGGTTCCCGGCCAGGTCATCAACGCTGAGACGCTCGAATTTATGCGCAAGCTGGATGTGAAGGAGATCCATGGCTTCAATGCGTCACTGGGGTTGAAGCTCCTGAAGCCATCGTTCGTCGAGTCGTTGAAGAAGGGCCCCTCAAACGCCAAGGGGAAGAAAGCAAAACCAGAACTAACGCACGCATGAGGGGCCGGTTTGTGCGGCTGCGAAGCTATTACTCCAACTGATACACAGCGGAGAAGAAAATGTTCACATGGTTCGCAACGACGCTTCGGCAGTACCCCGAGATCGCGATATTTCTAGTGCTTGCTCTCGGCTACTACTTCGGCAAATTTACTTTCCGCGGCATCGGACTGGGATCGGTCACCGCCACCCTGCTGGCGGGCGTCCTTGTCGGCCAACTGGGTATCACAATCGGAACGCCCCTGAAGGCGACCGTGTTCCTCATGTTCTTATTTGCTGTGGGTTATGGCGTAGGGCCGCAGTTCGTGCGCGGTGTCGCGAAAGACGGCTTGCCGCAGGCTATCTTCGCGGTAGTCCAATGCATTTTTTGTCTTGCAGTGCCTGTGGTGATCGCCAAGGTGGCCGGCTATGACATGGGGTACGCCGCGGGTCTTTACTCCGGGTCACAGACAATATCGGCAGCCATGGGCCTTTCCACCGACGCGATCAATCGCCTCGGGCTCGCGGCAGAAGAAGCCAAGCGCCTGCTCGACTCCATGCCGGTGGCCTACGCCGTTACCTACATGTTCGGCACGGTCGGTTCGGCGATTGTCATTGCGCTGTTGGGACCGGTATTGCTCCGCATGGACCTTGCTGCTGCCTGCAAGGAATACGAAGAGAAGCAAGGCGGTACCAAGGCACTCGGCGGGGCCGGTTCCGCGTGGCACCGCTGGGAAGTGCGCGCTTTCCTCGTGAAACCCGGAAGCATGGTCAGTGGTCTTCGAGCCGTCGAGGTTGAGGCGCTGATCCCAGACGCGCGAATTTTTGTGCTGCGCTTGCGTCGCAACGGTGTGATTGAGGAAGCAACTGCCGATACCGTGCTGCGCGAAGGCGACGTCGTGGCGCTCGCCGGTGCTCGTGAGGTGCTGCTCAATGCTCTTGGCAGAGCCAAGGCAGCAGCAGCCGGTGCCGGCAATGTCGCCGTCGAAGCACCGAAAGAAGTTGACGACCCTGAGTTGCTGAACATGCCGATCGAAGGCTTCGACATTTACGTCACCAATAAGGAAGTGGACGGCAAGACGCTTGCTGAGCTGGCGCAGCTACCCGCTGCACGTGGCGTCTTCCTGAGGAAAATCTCACGAGGCGCCGTCGCGACCTCCATTCCGATTCTCCCCAATACGAAGATCTATCGCGGCGACATTCTCGACGTCGTCGGGCGGACGGAGGACACTGCTGCCGTGACGAAGCTGCTTGGCGTTCCGGATCGTCCAAGCGATGTTGCTGACGTCGCATTCATCGGCGCAAGTATCACTATCGGCGCACTGATCGGCGCGCTTGTGTGGAAAGTGGCCGGAGTGCCGCTGACCCTGTCGACAGCCGGCGGCGCGCTGATCGCTGGGCTTGTCGCCGGATGGTTGCGATCGGTGCACCCCAAATTTGGCCGCATCCCAACCTCCACCGTCTGGTTCATGAATTCCGTGGGGCTCAACATTTTCATCGCCGTGGTCGGCATCTCGGCGGGCCCGGGTTTCGTGAACGGTTTGAAGACACAGGGCATCGGACTGTTCTTATGGGGAGCGCTGGCGACAACGGTGCCGCTAGTCCTCGGCATGCTCATAGCTAAGTATGTCTTCCGGTTCCACGATGCCCTGATCCTCGGCATCGTTTCCGGTGCACGCACCACCACCGCTTCACTCGGGCTTGTATGCGACATCGGTAAGAGCCAGGTCCCTGCGCTCGGCTACACCGTGACCTATGCCGTTGGAAACACCTTCCTTACGATCTGGGGCATGGTCATGATCATGCTTCTGAGTTAACTCTTTCTTGCCGACTGAGGAGATATGCCATGGACGTTATGAATCTGGAAAGTTTTGCGACGCTGAGCCCTTTTGAGATCAAGGATGAACTGATTAAGCTGGCTAAGAAAACCTCAAAGACTACCCAGTCGGCCTTTCTCAACGCCGGCCGGGGGAACCCCAACTGGATCGCCACCACACCGCGCGAAGGCTACTTTCTCCTTGGTCAGTTTGCGATCTGCGAGAGCAAGCGCGTGATGGAGCATCCTGCAGGTCTCGGCGGGATGCCGAAGGCGCCAGGTATCGCCGCGCGCCTGGAGTCATGGCTCGCCAACCACGCTGACATGCCCGGCGCGTCCTTTCTGACGGAGATGGTGCCCTTCGCGGTGAAGACATTCAAATTCGATCCGGACGCCTTCGTCCACGAACTTGTGGACTCCATCATCGGTGACAACTATCCCGTGCCCGACCGCATGCTTGTCCATAACGAGCGCGTCACGCACGAATATCTGATGTGGGCTATGTGCGGAGACCCGAGGCCTGCGGGCAAGTTCGACCTGTACGCAGTCGAAGGCGGCACGGCGGCCATGTGCTACATCTTCAAGTCGCTGAAGGCGAACCGGCTGCTTCATCCGGGCGACACCATTGCTCTGGGCACACCCATCTTCACGCCTTACATCGAGATGACGCATTTGGAAGATTACGCTCTGAACGTAGTCAACATCGCGGCGCCGCAGGAGAATCGGTTCCAGTTCACTGACGCTGAGATTAAGAAACTTGAAGATCCCAAGATCAAGGCATTCTTCGTCGTGAATCCTGGCAATCCGACGGGTATGGCGCTCAGCAAAGAGACCATCAGTAAGATCGCAAAGCTTGTAAAGACGAAGCGCCCCGACCTGATGCTACTGACTGATGATGTTTACGGAACCTTCGTGCCTGGGTTCCGGTCCTTGCTCGGCGAGCTGCCGTACAACACTATCGGTGTGTATTCCTACTCGAAGTACTTCGGCTGCACTGGATGGCGGCTCGGCGTGATCGCCGTCCATGAAGACAATCTTTACGACAAACTGATCGCGAAACTCCCCGATAAGGATCTTAAGGCGCTCGATAAACGCTATGGCGCCTTGACGCTGGAACCGCGCAAAGTCAAGTTTATCGATCGTATTGTTGCCGATAGCCGGGACGTCGCTCTGAACCACACGGCCGGGCTCTCACTGCCGCAGCAGGTCATGATGAGCATGTTTTCTTTGGTCGAGCTGATGGATAGCAAGAAACTCTACCAGACTGCGTGCAAGGAGATCGTATATCGCCGCATCCATGATTTGCTCGATGGGCTTGGCTTGGAACTGCCCCCCAATCCGCTCTACGACGCTTACTACGGATTGATCGATTTCGAGTTCTGGGCGAACAAGAACATCGGTAAGGAAGCGGTGGAGTACTTAAAGAGTCATGTCCATCCGCTTGATCTTGCCTTCCGCTTGGCTGAGGACCACGGAATTGTACTTCTGAACGGCGGCGGCTTCGATGCGCCGGATTGGTCGTTGCGCGTTTCCCTCGCGAATCTGGACGACGATGCGTATGAGGAAATCGGGCGTGGAGTTCGGTCGATCGCACGCGGATATCGGGATGCGTACGAGGCACAGAAGGACGCACAGAAAGCGAAGAAGCAGGAGAAACCGGCAACTGCACGCCGCTAACGCGAAGCAATATCGCAAGCAGTTCAGCGGCGGCCTGAGGTTGCGAAAGGGGACGTGGCGAGCACGTTCTGCCGCGCTTGTCTCATTCTGGCGTAGAAAGCGGCTGGTCTTGGCAGTTTTTCATTGCTATGAGCACCGCCGGGACCTGCAGGTTTGTCCCAAAGGAATTCGTGTGAATCCGAGGGATGTTCGACCCACCTACAAGTGCTGTCTGGCGACTCCGCGGCCGACCGGAGGCGAAAGCCCCATTGCGCATATTGCGGACTTCTCGGCTCCCCGTATTTTCACATTTTGCGCAATTGCGCTCTCCAGCCTCCTGATCATGAGCGCCTGCAGTCCCCCTCCGCGCATGTCGAAACCCCTTGCGGCCACTAGCGATTGGCACGAGTTCGTGGGAATCTGGACCGCTGCCGGCAGCCGCAGCAGCATTCCTTTAGGCGAGGGTCGGCGAGCATCCATAGCGAAACTTGAAGGCTCGCTGATGTTGCTGGGACCCTCGAGACCAGCTGTCGGATTCCGAGCGGAGGCACTCGTCCTCAACGACAGTGCCACTGAGACTATTGGCCGCGCCGTCTGGACAGATGAACGCGGCGACCAAGTCTTCAGCGACCTGAAAGGCCAAGGCACAAGGGCGGGCAGCCATATCGTGGGAACGTTCCTCGGCGGTACGGGGCGCTACGCGGGAGCCTCGGGCAGTTACGAATTCTACTGGCGCTTTGTACTCCAGACCGAAGACGGAGACCTGCAGGGCCAGTCGGAGGCTCTGAATGGAAAGATCCGCGTAACTTCCGAGCAACCCGACGCAGAGGGGGCACGATGAAGATCAGCTACGGCTTGATGATCAGGCGTGTCTTGCCCTTCGCCCTGGCACTCGGGATTTGGTTCACACCTGTACCCGCTGGGCTGACCGCCCCTGCCTGGCACCTGTTCGCGGTTTTCGTGTCCGCGATCGTGGCCGTGCTGGACGGTGCATTTCCGCTGTTGACATCGACCATGGTAGCCGTGGCTGCCGTGGTCTTGACCGGCACGATTACGCCTGCCCAAGCGTTCGGCGGGTTTGCCAACGCGAGCGTTCTGCTGGTAGTGATTGCGTTCCTGGTGGCGCAGGCAGTCGTTAAGTCCGGACTTGGCCGCCGAATCAGCCTGTTTATGGTGAGCCGGTTTGGCCGCTCATCGCGGGGACTCGCCTACAGCATCGTGCTCACCGATGCGGTGATCGCGCCGGCTTTCCCAAGCAACACTGCACGGGGCGGTGTACTGTTTCCGATCGTGCTGTCGGTGTCAGAGGGATCGGGATCGAAGCCGGACGATCCTGATGGGCGACGCCTCGGCGGTTATCTCATGTTCTGCACGATGGCGAGCCTGGCTGTTTCCTCCGCTCTGTGGATGACGGCAACCTCAGCGAATCCGATCGGGATACAAGTGGCCCGGCAGTTTGGGATCCAGATCGGCTTCGGAAAATGGATAGTTGCATCCTCTGTGCCGGCGCTGACCGCGATCGTGGCTTTGCCGTGGTTGGTAGCGCGACTATTCCCGCCAGGCGTGGGCGAGACGCCGGAGGCTCAGATTGCGGCGCGTAAAGAACTTGCGACACTGGGACCGCTCTCGCGCGACGAGCGAATCACCGCAGTCGCATTCGCCCTGATGGTTTCGGGCTGGATCTTCGCCGACAAGTTGGGACTGAATGTGACCAGCATCGCGTTCCTCGGTCTCGGCCTCCTTCTTATGGCCGGTGTGCTCACCCTGAATGACATTGCCAGCCAAGGCGATACCCTGACTACATTCCTCTGGCTAGCTGTTTTGTTCGCCTTGAGTGGGGCGCTTAACGAGTTAGGCTTCATGGGTTACGCAGGCCAGATTCTCGCGAGATACATGGGAGGCTTCTCTTGGCCAGTGACGTATGTTGGGCTGATCGTGATATATGTCGCGATCCACTACATGTTCGTGAGTCAGTCGTCCCAGGTCCTTGCCCTTCTAGGCGTGTTTCTGGACGTCGGTATCCGCGGTGGCGTTCCCGCGCCGCTGATGGCATTCGGGCTGCTCTTCGCGAGCAGTTACTTCTCTGTGATCACGCCGCAGGGCGGAAGCCAGAATGTAATCTTTGTAGGCAGCGGCTATCTCACGCAACGCGAACTCTACAGGCTTGGGCTGCTGACGACCCTGTTCTTCCTCGGAGTGTTTCTGGTGATTGGAACCGGATGGATTCTTCTCGTGACCAAGTGACTCCGATAGCAGTCAGTGCGTCGGCTGATTAAATGATTATGCCTCCTCGCAACATGGAGACCTTATGACGCGAAAGACAGCAGTAGCTCTTTTTGCAATCATCGTCTGCGCTGTTCTTTTTACGATGGTCGTTTTCGCTCAACAAATCACTCTCAAACCGGGAGCGATTCCCAACAAAGAATTTCACAGAGCCAATGCTCGCGACTTCGCCTATTGCGAAATCTCACCCGTGTTGGGCAAGCCTCCGAATGTAATGGCTCAGCTCTACAACAGCAGTGGTCCGGGCGACCGTTGCCCAGCAAACGAGATGGCTGCCATTGACCCGACGAAGCTCGCGGCGGAGCTTGGAGCGGAGTTTGTGTTCATAAATCCGACACCACAAACGGCACGACGACATTGGGTTATGGACCAACTTTGGTTCTACAAAGTGGGCGAGTCCGTGGACTTTCATGGCGTTCAGGCCACTTGGGCGGCCTCGATGTTGCCAGAGTTTATGAAAGGAGTGCTCAAGGACGACTTTGTGCCCGGAGAAGTCCATCGTGAGAACAAGTACCTGTACGCGAAAGGAAGCAGGGTCTTCCTGCTGCACTCACCGGACGGAAAGACTTGGGTCATGCTGTCGTACGCGACCGAAGTGGACACAGACCTCACCCTCGACCAACTCTCGAACCTTGCCAGCAAGTTAAAGCTGCCGGATGGATTTAAATTTGAGGTCAAAGTGCTTACGAGAGACCTGGCCATTGACGCGCGCAAAGCCAACGGCTTGGCGCACATCATTCGGGACAACCTCCACGATATATATCAGGGGTGCGGTTTCGACAACGCTTGCAGTTACATCCCATAACCTGTTAGCCGTTGCGCTCAAAAAGCCGCTCCCAGGAGCGGCTTTTGTCATTATTGCCCATTACTTGTTGCGGACAGATGGGATGAGTATGGCATGGCGTTAATACGCCACAACGAGCAATCCCGCGATTGTGGCGTAGGCCATCGCCTTGGCAATCACAACGGCAGCAGCCGTCAAGCCGGCGATGACATCCGGCCGCGACCAGTCCTTCTGGTAATTGAGCAACCAGTCCGGGAGGAGCAGGAATTGTCGAACATTGCTGTGTGCTGTCACGAGTTGCTTCAGCGACGAAAGTGAGGGTTGAGCGAGGAACCGTGCTGGCACGGATGCTCGCACCTTCAGCGAGCAGGGCCAGCCGGATACTTCTTAAACATCTTTTCTACCGCAGTATTGACCTGGTCCACCAGCTTCAGTTTGTTGTCGCTGAGTTTCTCCTTGGCTACGCCGCGCCATGCGATTTTCTTGTGGGCGGCGTCGATAAGATCGACCACGAGTTGCCCCTTGTGCACGACGACGGTGGTGGTCGAGCCGGGTACAGCGCCCCACATCAGAAAATTCTGGTCGAATGGCGGAATTCCGGCGTATCCGCTGTAGAGGTCGGAGTAACTCACCGCCATGTCCGAATCCGTTGAACCGTACATCTGGACATACAGGTCCGGATGGCCGTCGGTTTTCTGCAAGCCGCGCTTGGTGAGCTCTTCTTCGATGGCGCCGGCAATGGCGGCCGCCAGCATTGGGCGGGAGACCGCATCATGCTGGCCCCAGGCGAAGGTCTTGAACTTGGCAAAATCGAGGTTTGGGTCGTAAGTTACCTTGATCTTCTGTGCGTGGGCGGTGAGCGCAACCAGGGTCGCAAAGAGCAACCACTGCACTGCGCGGCATAGAAGCTGGCAGGAACGCGAGGCTTGCATCAGGTCTTCCTTCCGTCGGTGAATTAATCGGTTATGAACGTCTGCCCTTCAGCTCTCCCATCATTGCAGCTTCCCGGGCACACTGGCGACTAGGGATTTGCCTAGTAGCGCAGGTGGTCCCAAAACCAACGCAGAGAACTTCGAAGGGTTCTGCCTGAACCCGTCATCTCATTAGCGTTTGACGACACCGGCCTCCTGCTCCAACTTAAGCACCATGGCATACCTCATGGGGCTAGGGATTTCCCTAGTAGCGCCGCCACCCAGGTAGGGCCGAAAATCGCAGGGTCGACGTTAAGCTCCTCCTGAACAAAGGCGTTGCCGGGGTATGTAGCGATGTTTTCCCGTGCAGGCCGGATTTCGCACTCACGCACTGCCGAAAGGCGCGCGTGGGGCGCAGCCTTTAGCAGTAGTTCGTTTCCTCGGCTGGATCTTTTGGAGCGGAGTTCTAAGAACCAAACTAGGAGAAGGGGAACATCATGACACAACACAAACGGCTTGGAACATTAACCATTGCGGTACTGTCGCTGATCGTGATCGCTTTCTTGAGCCCGGCACTCTCTGCCCAGTCCGCCAAAACCGAGGGGCTGATAACTGGACGGAGCGGTGACACCATGACGATACAAACTGCAGATTCGTCGAGTGTGGTGGTGGTTCTCACCGACACTACACAAGTGGCCCAAGTACAGGGCGCCTTCAAGGCGCGACGCAAGCAAATGTCGATGGCCGCGCTTGTACCGGGTCTCCAGGTCAAGGTAGAGGGGTCTTACAACCCCCAAAGCCAACTGGTAGCCAACTCAGTAACGTTCAAAGGCAACGATCTGGAGGACGCGGAGAAGATCCAGGCGGGCCTGGCCCCGGCGAAGGAGCAGATACAGCAGAGCGAACAGGAGCTGGCGGAGCAGAAGGCAGCGTTGGCGCGGCAACAGCAGGAAATGCAGGAACAGCAACAGCAAATGAAGGAGGCGCAAGACAAGATTGACGCTAATAAAGCGGCGATTGAGGCGGCCAACAAGCGCTTCGGCCAGTTGGATGATTACAACATCATGGACGAGGTGACGGTTTACTTCGGCAATGGGAAGGTCAAGGTTGATCCCAAGTACATTCCCCAACTACTGGAACTGGCGAAGAAAGCCGAAACCATCACCGGCTACGTGATCCAGGTGAAAGGCTACGCTTCGTCTGTCGGCAGTGCTTCGTTGAATCAGAAGCTGAGCGACGACCGCGCCAACAATGTGACCAACATCTTGATCCAGCAGGCCCACATTCCCCTCACCAGAATGCTGGCCCCAGGCGCAATGGGCGAGGCCCACCAGGTCGGCAACGACAAGACGGCTGAAGGGCAGGCGCAAAATCGTCGCGTAGTTGTGCGGGTCCTGCAGAACAAGGGCATCGCGGGCACCTAGACTAAACGGCTCCTGAGGCGATTACGGCTGCCGTTGGTAAAAGCATGGAAAGCCTAATCCCCATTGAGGAGAGCAGGAAAAGATGGTTTTGCGGAATAGGCAAAAAGCCGTTTTAACGCATTCTTGGGTTTCGGTGAAGGATTAGGTGTGAAAGGCAGAACGACGGATGGATCGCTTGGGTTCCAAAGTAGCAGTCTCTATTCCCTCTGCTTGCTTTCTGTCCTAGCGATCCTTTCCAGCGCCGTCCTTGTTGGTCGTTGTGCAGGCTACTCTGTCCTGACCCATGAAGCCATCATCGATGCAGCATGGAATGATGGGATCAAGCCGCTGCTCCTGCGACGCTTTCCCGACGCGACTCCGGCGGAACTACAACATGCCCATGCCTATGCCTACGGAGGCGCCATCATTCAAGACATGGGCTACTATCCTTTCGGCAGCCAATTTTTTAGCGATCTCACACACTATGTTCGGAGCGGCGATTTCGTTCTCGCGCTTATCGCCGAGTCCCATGATCTCAACGAATATGCGTTTGCACTGGGCGCTCTTTCCCACTACGTGGCCGACACCACGGGACATCCTTTGGCCACGAACCTCTCGGTTGCAATACTGTACCCCAGGCTTGCGAAGAAGTACGGGTCCGTCATTACCTATGACGAAAAACCATCTGCACACTTGCAGGTCGAATTTGGTTTCGATGTCGACCAAGTCGCTGAAGGAAACTACGCTCCGCACGCTTATCATGATTTCATCGGCTTCGAAGTATCCAAGCCGGTCTTAGAAAGAGCATTCGCCGATACCTACTGTATCGAGCTATCGAGCGTCTTTCTCAGGGTTGACTTAGCGCTCGGCAGCTATCGCCATGCGGTTTCGTCGGTTATACCGAGCACGACCAAGGTGGCATGGCATCTGAAGAGACATGAGATCCAGAACGGCCACCCCAATGAGGTCCGGAGCCAATTCATATATAACGTGTCGCACTCTGAATATCGCCAAGATTGGGGAAACATCTATGAAAAACCAGGGATCTCAGCCCGCATCAAGGCGTTTTTCTTGCACCTGGTGCCCAAAATAGGACCCTTCAGCGCCCTTGCATTTCATCCGCCCACGCCAGCAGTAGAACAGTTATACATGCACAGTTTCAACGAAACGCTGACAATTTATCGAAGAGCGCTGGTTGACCAACAGGAAGGCCGCCTCCAATTGCCGAACGAAAACTTTGACACCGGCACGCTTACAGAACCTGCGACCTACCCGTTCGCCGACGACACCTACGCGAAGCTGCTAGCCAAGGTCAGCGGGAAACCCATTTCGGATGCGTTGCGCAGTGACATCCTCGCATATTATGCCAACCGCGAGGCACCATTCGCGACCAAGAAGGACCCAATGGCTTGGCACAACGTACTCGATGAACTGGGCGAGTTGAAATGACTGTAAGTCCCGTGATGGTTGACTGCCACACTTTGTATTGAGAGCAACGCTGCAGCGGTTATGCCGAATGGCGGATCGCCAGAAAGCAGAAGGCGCACCCGCGCTCGATTGTGAAGTACACGCAGCGGGGAGTTTTTTCCAGATAACGGCCGCCGCGACCGATTGACAGTCCGCCGCTCTCGATACCAACGATCGCCAGACCTGTTCGATCCGGTCAGATGGGTGTCTTCGAGAGATTGCCTACCCGCGCGAGACCGCAGTCGATCCTGGACACAGGCAATGATCGGGAATTTCTCAAAAGGATCGGTGTGTCTACAATTTTGACTACAGTCGGCTTTTTGAATCCACCGAGACCATTCACAAGCTGTTGGAATAATTGGTCGGGGAGAGGGAATTTGAACCCCCGACCCCCCGGTCCCGAGCCAGGTGGTTGACTTGCCGATTCACTGCAAAATAATTCGAACTTGCTGCAGCGTAATTCAAACATTACTGCAATTTAATTCCAACAATTCCAAGCAGCTAAGACGGTCTGTGCACTTTCGCGCCGTGTAGAATCGCAGTCGGATACCCTGTTTGGCTGTATACAGCAGAGCGTGGAGCCGTTCGCCGACTCTATCGCCGGTGAATTATTTGAGATTGAAAATCACCCCTATCCGGTACCAACATTGTGACGCGACGCTCTGCGTTTATTTTCATGGCGATCAGTGTACAGATCATGTGAAATGGTCTGAGCTCTGGCATGCCAGCAATGTTCGCACGTGTCGCTGATCACTGGGGTTGTCCCAAACCCATTTGAATGTTGAATTCACGTTCGTCTCTTGTTTGAGGCGCGGTTTGGTACCCGTCAACGGTGGGCAGAACGAAATGCATGAAGATGTTGAAACTCGGGAACCACCTGGAATGGACTTGTCGGCGCAGTGAGAATTTCACCTGCTTGATCGACCAGCCCCGGTGAAGCGTTACCAAGGAATCGCGAGCCCTCGCGAATGTGCACGATTCGGCTGGGTTCGAATCCCATCAAACGCGCACA
>JBEKTC010000024.1:0-22528 GCA_049516475.1 Candidatus Korobacteraceae bacterium
TCGGTACGAACCTCTTCGCCGATGGCGTCGTCGCGCAAATCGCTGCGCGCGCCCGGTGGCCCGATCACGGTTCCGTGGTTTGGGGTGCGGACCACGGTACCGGAGCTGTTCGGTCCGCCGACCCAGGGGTGGGCAAGGAGGGTTCCCATCGCCGCGCGCTGGTCCCCGCCGGGTGCGATATAGAAGGCCACAGGCGTATCCGATCGCTGCTCTTGCCCCCGCAACGCCTCCACCTCCTTGGTCTGCAGGCGCGACCACACGGTGTAGAGATGCCGCCCACTGGCCCGCTCGGGATCAATAGAGAAAACGTAGTCGGTCAGGTTGCGACTTCCGGTGGGGCGACCGTCGGAAGCGGCGATTGCGGTGAACTCAAAACCCGCGCCGAGCTGGGAGTTCTCCACGTCGAGCCGAGCCCACTCCTGGAACAACAGGCATTCCGGATCGCGCAGATAAATGCCGCTGGTGGGGATGCGGAAGGTATCGGCCAGCAGGAGATGCTCCGCATTCACCTCCGCCGATCTGTCCAGCTCTTGCAGCAGGGCAACTTGCTTGGGACTCTTGAAGAACTTCGGGGAAGGCGCCTCCGACTGTGGCAAGTAGACGATTGACTTGCGGGCGCGGCGAAGGTCGCGCTCGTAGGCTTGGGACTCGCGATCCAGCATGGCGAGATCAGGAGCGAAGATGGCGCCGCCTTCCAGAACGGAATCGAAAATGGGATTGAGGTTGTTTTGCACTAGAGACGCCCTGACCTCGTCGAAGAATTCCATGGCACCACTGGTCTCGTTCAGGTAGTCGCGACCGCGTTTCAGCGCAGCCCAGAGAATGGAGTGCAGCGCACGCTGCCGTGGACAGGAGATGCGGCGACGGCTGTCCAGCGCTGAAGCAAAACTGGCGAGCAGTAGCGGCCAACGATGTTCGGGCGGTACTCGGCTGAGATCGGGATTGAACCAGTCGATCCTTTTCGCGTTTCGATCTGACAGGTCAAGCCAGCCATCGGGATGCAAGCCATAGGCCTGCCAATCGGTGACGGCGTTCGGGGACTCGATGATCCAGCGCGCCAGATACATCGAGCAAAACGCATCGAAGTCGGGAGACTTGTGCGTGACCAGCCATAGAACGTCGGATTCCTGCCGCGCAAATCTGTCGCGAATGACTTGTGCCTTGTGCAGCACTGCGGCTGAGGCCGAAGGGAACTGACCATCGCCGGGGAAGTGATGATCGATGATAGCCAGGGGTCCGTTGCTTCCCCAGCAAGTGCCGCCGACGTCGGTCGCCAGTTCATTGGCAAACAGCGTCCCTGGAGATTGCGCCGCGTCGCCGGCGTCTCTAAGGCGAGGATCGCCAGTGAACACCGTCCCGAAATCGACGTACCGATACCTGAACGTGGGCGCCATTTGTTTGACTCAGGGGGAGCAACCTGGGCGGGAAAGAAATTCTAGCACGCAAAGGTAAAGGAAACCTAGCAACCGGCGAGCGGGGTAGTGGCCAAAATGTGCGTCGATGAGGCGGCAGGCGGCGGCAATGATGGCGGGATTTCAGCCCAGCTTTTTGCAGCAGGAAGCTGAACACTAAAGCTGAACCAGCCTTTGAGCGTAGCCATAACGCCGGAAGGCTACCAGAAAACAGCGGCCCACCAGGCAATAGTTCGTGGTGGGCCGGGTGAATTAGAACAGCTTGCGGCGCACGAAGCCAGCCAAGCCAAGGATGCCAGAACCGAACAGAAAGATGCTGCTGGGCTCAGGAGTCGTACCAGTGGTAGTCGTGCTAGTCGTCGTGGTGGCAGCACAATTGTCGATAAAGTTGTCATCTAAGGTTACCGCGCCATTAAGCGCGATAATCCTGCCGCAATTGTCGGATGCACCGGTGTTCAGTGTGTCGCTGGCAACGGCGATGATGGTTCCCTCGAACTGAGCGGTGGCACCCAGAGTTGCGGAGCTCCCAACGTTCCAATAAATATTGTCGTTTTGCCCCATGTTGATCCCCACTACCATGGAGCCGCCTCCTATGGTGAGTGTGCTGCCAATCTGGAAGAGAACGTTCTGGTTACTTAGGCCTTCCCAATTGATCATGAGCTCTCCCGTCAGCTGGGCCGACGAGTCGAAGGTATAGACTCCCGGCGTAAGCTCTAAGCCACCGAGGTTCTGTCCCGACAAGTTCTCATTGGACGACAGACCCGCGAAAAAGTTATAGGCGTTCAGGGCATCAGCTTGAGCTTGCATCGCCACCGCATTCCCGTCGTATATGGTTCCGTTCACGAGGCCTGGCGGAAAGCCCGTAATCGATGTACCGGGGTAAACGCCCAAGTCTCCGTCGATAACCGTATTCCCGGTATTGGTGACCGCAGAGCCGCCAAGAACCCCGAACATACCGGCGGACCCCAGCTGAGCCTGAGCGGTAAGGGCGAAAAGCGGCAAAGCGAGTAAACATAATCGTACAAGTCGCATGAGTTAGCTCCGCCTCGTTCCAATTTCGGGGCCGGACATCCGCCGCTGGAAGGAATGGCGCAATGGTGGCGGGTCAAGCAAGGGTGCGACGCTTGTGGCTGTTATTTGCAATTACACTTCCTTGCTAACCCATTCACGAAGCAGTAATCTTGGTGCTGTGAGTGCATCTTCTTGCACTAAAGCTCCCAATCATGACCTGCCGCTCGCTACCTGTTTGCGCTTCAATGCACATTTCGGCCACTACCGCCGGCGGCAAAGCAGATGCCTCGTTGGCCTGAAGGCCTCCTCGTAATGACAAAAATAGGGATTCTAGCTCAGCAGGGACTCGGCGATGTAAAGCCACTCCTGTTCGAGCGAACTCTGAGGGGGAGTCTTATCAGCCCGCTTGTACCAATAGCCCGCATTGGGCGCATCGCCTTCCTTGCGGTGCAGGTAGGCGTGAACCCACGCACCGGCGGGACCTTCGTCTTGCTGCGCGGATTCATGAGCGCGATTCCAGTCGCCCTTGGCGTCCCACCATAATCCGGCGAGGGCAAAGTTCAACTGCCGGGGCGGCTCGTCGCGGACGAGGGAGTCGCGGAGTTCTTGCAAGGTCATGAGGAATAGATTAGCAGGACAACATTACGATTACGTTAGTTTGCGGGGATTGCCGCCGCGTCGCCAACAAAATCCACCGCTGGTTTGTGCGGGATGATGCCGGCGGCGTAGCCCATTTCCAGTAGCCTGGTTATGGCCTCCCGGCCATCCTTGCCGTAGTCGAGGGTGCGCTCGTTCACATACATAGCGACGAACTTGTCGATCATTTGCGGCTCTACATCGCGGGCGAACTGCATGGCATACTGCAGTGCCTCGTCACGGTTGTCCAGGGCGTAGCGAATGCTGTCGCGTAAGGCGGTGCAGCAGGCAGCCATCAACTCCGGGCCCAGGTCGCGGCGGATGGCATTGCCGCCCAGAGGCAGCGGCAAACCCGTCTGATCGCGCCACCACTTGCCCATATCCAGAATCTTGTGCAGCCCTGACTTGTTGAAGGTCAGTTGTCCTTCGTGAATAATCAGCCCCGCTTCGTACTTACCCTCCAGCACTTTGGGAATGATCTGGTCGAAGGGAACAACTTCGGTCGCGATATCGGGCGCAAACAGCTTTAGCACGAGGTACGCTGTCGTCATCGTTCCCGGCACCGCGATGCGACAGCCGGCGATCTCGTCGAGCGGAATCCCGCGCGCGGCCACGATCATGGGGCCATAGCCTTCGCCAACGCTGCCGCCGGTGGGCATCACCGCGTACTTGTCCTGGATGTACGGATAGGCGTGAAACGATATGGCGGTAATGTCGTAGAAGCCTTCCAGGGCCTTGCGGTTGAGGGTCTCGATGTCACAAAGGGTGTGGGTAAACTTGACGTCGGGAACGCGAATTTTGCTGGTCGCCATCCCATAGAACATGAAAGCGTCGTCAGAGTCGGGACTATGCGCGACGGTGATTTCGCGAGGGCCTTTTCCGGAACTATGGGTCATAAGAGTGCGATTCGCTCAGGCGGTGCCTGAGTCCAACATTACAGGTTGCGAAAAATCACGGCAAACAAAGCAGCAGGTCTTACAGCTTCCTGCGCAATCGACCGGCAGCCGCCGCGGCGATCATGACCTTCGACACTTCGGCGAAGAAGAACGGATACAGTCCAAAGAATGCAGCCTGCCGCCAGCTATGGGTTATGACTGCGAGCCAGCCGATGCCGGCGACAAACAGTACAACTTCGGCAACGACCGCGCCCGTCAGGTTGCGAAGGAAACTGGGCTGGCCGTGCTCGGCAATCCAGCCGGCCAGGAACGCGATGACCGGGTATGCCAGCAAGTATCCGCCGGTTGGACCCAGCATCTGGGCGAAACTGCCTGGACCCGCCGACGCGAAGACCGGCAGTCCCATCGCTCCCCAGGACAGATAGAGAGCGGCAGCGGCGAATCCGCGACGGCTGCCGAGGGAAAGTCCCACCAGCAGGACTCCAAAGTTGGCCAGCGTGAGCGGGACGGGTGTGAAGGGTAACGGCACGGTAAGACGCGCGCACACGGCAATGACCGCGCTGGCGCAAATCACGATGGCGGTTTGCTTGATCAGTCCGAGCGGCTGTTCTGCGATAGGCGAATCGATATGAAGTGCTTTTGACATTTTCAGTCTCCCAATATTAGGACGCAAACTACTCTGGGCGCTTCTCTTCGACGGCTTCGTCAGTTTTCAGACGAGCGTTCCCCGGACCAACGTTCTCCAGATGAACCGGGGCCGCGATCGGCTCCTCCAGCCCAACAATCTCAGGCGCAGGACTGGTCGAAGGCTGCTCGCGAAGGTGCCGCTTGACGCGGAAATGTATCGCCACGACGACGGCGACAACGGCCGCGGTGCACAGCACCAGGACCGTGAAGAAAACTTTGATTACCACAGAGACTTAGGATATCAGAACACGGAGGTCCTTAGTCATCGTCCCGTGGCCAGCAAGCCGAGAATCGACCAAGCGGAAGGTCACCCAGGGTGCTAAAACCTCACGGCCCCTTACACTGGGCGTGTTTGCTGGTTAATGCTCCTGACGGATGCGAATCTCCTCGACAGTCAACTGCGCCAGCTCAGATCGTCCAAGGCCGCATCCCACCCAGATTGCCAGCGAAGAAGACCCAGTAACAACCCTACAAACCAGAAAGAGGCAGAAAGCGACCATCGCTCTCTGCCATTTTCTTAATTCACGTAGAACGTCCAGTCCTGCTGGCCGGTCATTACATCGACCGCTTCAAACCCCACTTGACCGAGAGAGTCTGTGCCGCCGAAGCCGACGCAGTATTGTCCTGCAGCCAGCCCGGTTGCTACCACCGTGTTCACGTACAGATTGTCGCTGCCACTCACCGGACGGTTTACGCCGCCGTTGAATGCCTGGGAGTAGACCCCGGTACAGCCCAAACTGACCTTAGCAGTGCTGGTCACTACAGGCTTGGTGTTGTACCAGGTGAATGTCACGGTATCGCCGTTGACAGCAGAGTTCGGGCCCGCCGGGAACTCAGCCTGTGGATAGGGTTCTATGGTGGGCGTTGTGGCCCCAAGGTAAACATTGTGCGGTGGAAGAATCAGTGAATCCCCTCCCGCCAAGGATCCATTGCGATAACCGATATACTCAGGTATCCACTTGTAAAGCTGGCTGAACTCTTTGCTTCCTCCATACACATTGTCGAAGGCGTGCTGGAACATCGTGTCAGCGACGGACCATGCGCTGACTCCGCTGGTCGGCAGAACGTAACTTGCTCCGCCGTTGTTAGCGCCCAGCCACGCATAGGCCGTAGCCAGCAGCATGTTCAGATCGCTCTGCTTATAGGTGCAGCCGGACCGGCAAATCTGCGGACCAAAAGGAACAGTCCACAACGCATAGGGAAGCGACCAGTCACTGCCGGTAAGATTAAATTCATTAGAGTAGAGCCAATCCAATAGCTTGGGCAAGACAACATAAATGCGAGTGTCACACTGCTGTCCCATGTAAGTCTGAACGGCGCAGTAGTGAATGAGGGCCTCCGATACGAGTCCGGCATCAAAACTTGCCGTTCCCATGCCGCCTGGGATGGGGAATGGTCCGCCAGTGGCGGGCGTGTACTCATAGATTCTCTCTGCATCGGCTAGACTAGCATCGACGCGCATCTGCAGCTCGTTGACGTTGTTGTCAACCGGGCCTTCTGATCCAAAGCAACCCATGAGCCAGCAGTTATACAGCGCTGGTATCTCGTACTCCCGGTCGCGCATGGTATCGGTCTCAGGAGCGAAAGCGTTCCATATGATACGTTGGTTCTGATTGGCCCAGCCGCCGCTCGGCGAAAAGAATGGGTACAGGAAGTACTTAACTGCTCGCGTATCAGGCGTCGAACCATTGACTGTGACATAGTTCCTAAAAGCGTGCATGGCATCGCCATCGGTAAAGCGATTCCACTCGCTGTCTGTAGTGCAACAGTCGTGCAGCTTTTGCCAATCAGATACCTGGTCGTGTATGCGCTCGGCAACTAGATTCCACGACGACGGATTGCCCACGTTGACCCAGGTGCAGCTTCCTTCCGTAGTCTTGCTGCCCAAAGTCCCACTCCAACGAGGCCGGCATACAGCGTTCCTCGCGTTCGGACACTGTGGACCTGACGACGTGCAGGCTGAGATAGCTACCTGAACGTTTGTACCGTCCGTTACTGGAGACCACGCTCCGTAACTATGGCGTGCCTGCCAATTCGTTGCACTGCTCAGCACAAGACCAACGCCGTAAGCTACCCGCGTGCCATCATAGTTCCAAATTCCAAGCGGACCCGTCGTCAGGCCACTGCTGAAGTTGTCTCCACCAAAGTACTGCCCAGGAGCATTCAGTTCCGCATCCAGCATCTGCACGACGCTCTGCACGCCGTAGCAGTCCGACCCACATTGACTTAGGCTCTGCCCATAGCTGGCCAGATATGCCCAGTAGCTGCTCATGCTCGGGATGGGAGGAAAGCTGCCAGGTGCAGCCGGTTGATACGTAGGCTGCGCCAGCACAGAGAAGCTGTAGCTGGAATTCGCCGGAGGCCCAACGTTGTTCTGGGAGGTATCCGTGCCCTGCATCGTCCAGGAGATGGTATGACACTTATCCGTGCAGGCTGGCGTTGAAGTTCCAGGCCATACCAGGATAAAGTTATTGAACGGTCCCATGAAGCAATACATACCGCCCTGGCAGAAGTAGTGACCAGCATAGGGGCCGCTGGAAACAATGTAGCTGCCTGCAATGTTACTCTGGCCTGCGCTCGGAGCCTCGCTGTTGTCCGAGGTGTATTGCACGGTGACGCCAGTGCTTCCGCAGGACATCTTTCCGTCAACCGGATTACTGCAAAGCTGACCATCCACTGTGATAGATTGAACCATGAGATAAGCCGGAGTCGATGAACCGGACTTCCACTGGTTGCTTATGGCGACAGGCGTCATGTGCCCTTGCCACATGGTTTGTGCTGCTGCTGCCGGGTAGGTTGCCCAGGTGAAGGTTGAGCCTGTAGGTTGCTGCGTGCTTAGTTGCAGACCATTGCTCTGAGCGTTACCCCACGGTGCAATGCTGGTGTTGGGATCGGTACGTTTGCAGCTCTGTCCAAAGCTGCCACCATGCCCGGGACCACTCCCACAAGATGCCACACTCAGCAGGTAGTTGCCTCTGCCTCCAGGCATCAGTCCGGTGACAACGCCGCAATGCGACGTAGCCATCGTTGAGTCGTAGTATGCGTAGTTGTCCGCCATCGGAGAACTCGCACCGTTGATTTCCCAGTAGATCTCAATCAGAAAGTCTCCAGCCGATGCTGTCGTAGCGCAAAGTTGTGCTTTTGTGAAGTCATTCAGGTACGGATAGGTGAAGCTAGTGATGCAAATATTGCCGGGCGATTGTGAACCTATCCCCGCAGCGCCCTGGTTACCGTTGATACAGCTTTGAGCATGTGCCAGGGATGAACCCAGGCACAGCAATCCAGCGAACATCAAAACCGTTTCCAGATACTTCTTCATTATTATTGCCTTTCAAATAAAAAGTGGCTCCGCTAGGAGCCACTTGTTCGCTTCCGCTAAGGCCTCATCCGACAATGCGGGTAACCGGGTCGGGCAGGGCACGCACTTGATCTCAGGAGTTTGGTGAGCGTTCTGATGCCAAACAAATCCATCTGCCACGGTAAGACCATCGGCAGACTTCAACTGCGCTTTAATCCCTCGATTGATGGTTGGTAGCGGGGTAGTGTGTCAGCGACTCAGCTCGACCAACGCCCGCTTCTGGACGACGATAGGCGGGTTTCAGTCTCAGTAGCGGTCAAGAAGGCGCCTATCGAACGGCCGCAAGGGTGTTGAGTTCTTCCTGTAACTTGTGTAAACGCTCAAGCCCGTTCTGCACGGCGCTGGCACCAGCGGCCATAAGCTCTCTGGCCTTTGAAAGCGCTTGCTCGGCGGAAGCGCTCACCTCGCGAAGCAGCCTGCGAACGTCGGATTCAAGACGCAAGCGGCTCTCCACCACTCGCTGTTCCACATCGCCTTGAACGCGCGAGGCGTTGATGTCCAAGAGCTGCTCTAGAAAGTTCGCGGCGTCCTTTTGTACCCAGCCACGAATGTGAAGGGCCCCCGTCAGGCAGTCGGCCACATACAACACTAGGGAGGCTGGCCGCGCGATGGTAATCATGTCGTGAAAGAAAAACCGCGAGCGGGTACGGAAGCCATGTTCGGCGTCCAATGACTTTGGCAAGTGCGAGAAGTCGGCCGCCTGTTCCTGGGAAATTCGCAGCAGCAGCCCGTTGACCAGATTTATGAAGCGCTGGGTCACCGCGCCGTAGAGTTCCTCTGCCTGCGCTTCTTCCGTGTCCAGCCACGGCATGACATGACGCCGAGCGACAGCCTGGGCGATGGCCATTAGCTCGCGTCGCCTACTGGGACCAAACGTGGTGGCGGCAGCGCCAGTCTCGTGCTTGAACTCTTCTTGTGCGATTGGCAAAACCTGCTTCAGGAATTCCTTACGCCGACGAAGCAGCGTCATCGAGAGTCTCATCTGCTCAGCAGAAAACAGCGCTCCCAGGTCTCGCAGCGATTGTTCGGCCTGGCTTACGGTCTGCCGGAGATTCGCAATTCTCTTTTCTGAGTTAGCGAGGGGTTCGCTTAGCGCTCGGAGGCGTTCATCGATCGAGCGGTGCAGCGAAGCCGAGAATCGGCGCACGCCACGCTCCGCCGCCGAACGCGTCATTGCCTGAGCTGACTTAGCGGCCAGGAGTTGGAGATTTTCGACCAGGCTGTTCCAGTCATCGGTAGCCGTAGAGTTGTTAAGTCGGTTGAGCGCGCTCACCTCATAAATTTTGCCAACAGGTCGCTTAAGACCGCGCTCAAGAACTTTGCTGGCAAACTCTGACGCTTGGTGCCGTTCCGTAGCCGAGACGCGGTCAATTTTGTTGAGCACGATGAGAATCTCGTCGACATTAACGGCTACGGCTTCGATCAGCGCCAATTCCTCCCCGGAAATTGGCGGGTCGGCGCCGACGACCAGGATGGCAGCATCGATTTGCGGTATGAACTCGTTGGTGGTTTCGGTGTTCCCGGAGAAGACAGACCCAATTCCCGGCGTGTCAACCAGGCACATTCCACTGGCGAGCAAGGCCGAAGGAAGAAAGACCTCCACGCCAGCGACTTGCTTGGAGTTTTCCGGGTTCAACTCTTCTGAAACATACTGCGCCAGGTCTTCCGGACGAATTGTCCGCCAGCGTGTGTCGATAAGAACGCGCGCCGTTCGTGTATCTCCGTAACGCAGCACCGTAGGCACGGTGGTCACGGGCACCACTCCAGTCGGAAGTATCTGTTCTCCTACGAAGGCATCGAGCAGTGTGGATTTGCCCCGTTTGAACTGGCCAACGCAGGCGACGAAGAAGCGCCCCTCACTGGTTCGTGCGATGAGCTGCCGCACGTCGGCGCTAACCGAATCTTCGCCTAACTGTTCCGCCATTGCGGCCAGTCGATCCAGTGCTTGCGCGTGAAAAGACCTGGCAACGGGGGCTTGGATAGGAATCAGTACGTCTCCTGCTTTGTGCATCTTTGGTTCGCTCAGCGAGCTGCCATCGACACGTGGATTATCGAGTCACCATCGCAATTCTGCAATCAATGTAAAACGGCGCGATCTCCTGGTTCTCGTAAGAGTACTCGGGACGTTGGCCATGGGAAGCATTCTTGCGTCTAGCCATCATTGTTGTGGGTGCCGGCCTTGCTGGTGCACGTACTTGATGACTTCAACGTCAGACACCGCGATCAAACCTTCCGCGACCATTTCGTCCAGCGCTGGAATCAGGCGCTTGATGTTCTCTTCGGTATCGATGATCTGTACCAGGATGGGCGCATCCGACGAAAACTGGAGCAAATGCGAGCGACGAATAATGGTGCTGGCGCCATACCCTTCAATGCCGCGAAACACGGTAGCGCCGGCGATGTCGAGCTGGCGGCATCGTTCCACAATTGCCTGGTATAACGGGCGTCCTTCCCACTGATCGTCCTCCCCGAAGTGAATGCGCAGCATCTTGGCCTTACCTTCGAGTTTCATTTCCGTGTCTCCTGCGCCCCCGGCAGGGGCTGCGCGTGCGAATACTTGATCACGTCAACGTCGGACATCACCACCAGCCCCTGTTTCACCATCTGATCGAGCACGGGAAGGAAAGCCCGAAGCTTCTCTTCGCGATCGACGACGGTAAGCAAGATGGGCGCATCGTGAGATAGGTTGAGGGTTGAGTCCTTATGGATGCGGCGATTGGCGCCATATCCCAGGATGCCGCGGTAAACCGTGACTCCCGCAATGTCATTCGCCCGCAGCGCCTGCACCAGCGCTTGATACAGTGGCTTGCCGCCCCAGGCGTCGTGCTCGCCGATCAGGATGCGCATCATCTTGGCCCGTGACTCGAGCTTGGCCGCCGGCACATCTGGCGCTTGCTTTTCTCCGGACGCCGCTGGCCGAATGACACTTGTATCGTGAACCTCGATTAATCCGTGAGAGGCGATTTCGGCCAACTTGGGCAAGACCTCCTGCACCCGCTCCGGCGTCTCGATGAATTCGATTTTGATGGGCATCTGATCGGAGAGCTCCACCAGGCGGCTGGTATGCAGTTTATGGTCTGTGCCAAAGCCGGCTATGCCGCGAACCACGGTGGCATCGGATATTCCGCGAAAGAACAGGTAATCGAGGATCGCGGCATAACAGGCGGTTCCGTGATAGGTCTGGCCTTCCATCACGTACACTGCCACCTTCTTAGCTGGTCCTGTAGTCAGCACTTGCCCTCCTGGCGTGTAATGCCTGGCTGAGACAACGCAAACTCCGCGACGCAGCCGAAAGCGCGGCCACCTTGTCTCATACCAATATCCTTCCCAAAGCAGCTCCAGCCCATACAGCAATGAAACCCACAATTACGCTGAGAGCAACATTCAACAGCCCGGTAATGGCCTGGCCATCCTGAACCGCTCGGAGTGTCTCATACTCGAAGGTTGAGAAGGTTGTGAACGCCCCAATGAACCCAATTGGAATCAGATAACGCCAATACGGGCTGGCGGTGGTCCTCGCGAGTAAGACCATGACTAATCCAATGAAGAAGCATCCGCTCATGTTGATCACGAACGTGCCGTACGGAAAACGAACTCCATAGCGACTTCCGATGTAATTTCCCAACAGGTAGCGGGCGATTGCACCAAGAAAGCCGCCAACCCCGACCATTACATATTTCAGCAAACTGCGATCCTCTCTTCTGTATATAGCCCTATCGAGAAGCGATTGCTTCACTGCTTCTTGTGGCCGAATCCGCGCGTAGGCTCCCCGTCCATTTCCCGGTTTGCCAGCTCTTCCACTTTTTCCCGCTGGTCACCTGAGCCGGTCTGCAATACGTAGCGATGCAGTTCTTTCACGGCAGACTGCAGCTCAGTGACGATTTCGTTCAGATCGGCCGCACCCTCTTGCGATATCGGACCGTATCCCCGCATGTAGCGTGGAGCGAGCTCGGCAATAGCAATTTCAACAAATGTTAGACCAACATGGATCGCATGTGACGCCGAGATGTGAGGCGCCTCCGGACCCAGCGACTGGGTAGCTAAGATCTGCAAAAGTTGTCCGCGGATTCGCGCAATGTATTCCTCAATGGTCTGCCGCTGCTGGGGAGTGATATCGGCGGCGTAGCTGGGAAAGACGCTCTTGGACGCCGTGGCATTCATGGTCTCCTCAATGTCTTCCAGCAGCTTATCGACATGCTTGCAGGTAATCAGCAAGCGCTGCCGCTGGTTCGGATTGAGCGTGATGTGGTCCTCGTCCATCGAGCGCCGGTTTCGCTAGCTGCCCGTCTATGCAGTCGAGCGCCGCTTCGTCAGATCCACTAAATTATTCTTTGGAAACTCGCCGGGGACATGACTCCGCGACAAAGTTTCTCGTCAGGAGTCATCATCTGTCCCGGAACTTAGGTAGGACAGCGGTTGGGGTGAACTCCTTCACCCGTTACTAGGGTTCATTAGAAACTCGCATGTATGACGAAGTCAAGACGTGGCATTCAGTTTTCCGGGGCTCTGTTTTCTCCACAAATTTTCCGCAGCAGACTCGACGATAAAGTGCAAAACATGCTCCTGGAATGATCGCCCAATCTTGTTAACTTGGCGGAACTGCTTTCCACGATTTTCGTCTGCCTCGTCAGCCGAGATCAGCCGTACCTCTATAATCGTGGGAGACCTACAGCGACAGCTACGGCCGCCGACTAAGCCTGGCCACACGCTGTAGCGGCGGACGGCATCCGTTGCTGTCCTCAAGAGAGGTTGAAGATGTTCGCACGCAATGCCCATTTCCGCGTTAAATCCCTCGACATGGCTGCCGACTTCTCCCGGACACTGGAGAATGAGATTCTTCCTTTACTGCGCAAGCAAGAAGGTTTCAGCGGCGAAATCACGTTGTCAAACCCCGGCAATCTGGAACGGATTTCAATCAGCTTGTGGGAGACAAAGAAGAATGCAGAAGCTTACGATGCCAATATCTACTCGCAAGTGTTAAAGATTCTTTCCAAAGTGATTGATGGGGCACCCAAGATTCGGACGTTTGAAGCCGTCGCCTTAAACCTCGGCCAGGGTAACGCCGCCGAGCGCCAGAGTTCTTGATTGCTCTTCGTGGCGGAGCACTCGCAGTGCGCCCTCCACCAGCGCCTGCAGTTCGTCCTCGCCCGGATACAAGGTTATAGGCGCGATCCAACTTACGTATTCGGTCAGCACCTCGATCAAACGCTGGGAATGCGCCATGCCGCCGGTGACGAGCAGCGCGTTCACATGTCCGTGCAGAACAGCGGCCATCGCCCCAATCTCTTTCGCGATCTGGTAGACCATCGCGTAGAACACCGTTTTGGCCGTTGCCTCGCCACACGCCATGCGGCGCTCCACTTCCATCAGATCCTTGGTGCCGAGATAGGAGTACAGTCCGCCCTCGCGGAATAGCAACCCTTCCACTTGCTTCTGGGTGTACTTGCCGCTGAAGCAGAGATTGACTAACTGCATTACCGGTACGCTGCCGGCCCGCTCCGTGGAAAATGCCCCTTCTTCGCGCGAGTTGGTCACGTCTACCATGAGGCCGTTTTCGTGAGCTGAAACTGAGATCCCACTTCCCAGGTGCGCTACGATGAGCCGCAACGATTCGTACGGTTTGCCCATCTCGCGGGCATAACGCTTGGCCACCGCCTTCGAGTTCAGCGCATGCGACAAACATTGCCGCTCCAGCAGCGCCGATCCCGAGATGCGCGCAAACTCCGGCCATTCGTCCACGCTGACCGGATCGACGACATAGGCTTGTACTCCTGCCTTCTGTGCGATGTCGTACGCCAGAAACGCGCCCAAGTTCGCGGCATGTTCACCGCGGGTGGCCAATCGCAGCTCCTCCAGCATTTCCTCGTTCACAACGTATGTTCCGCTGGCCACTGCGGGCAGAAGACCACCACGTCCTACCACCGCATGAAGCTCGCAGAGGTTGTGTCCCGCCTCCCTCAGCGCAGCTTCAATCTGAGCACAGCGAAATTGCTGTTGATCAAGAATGGGCCGTCCACGGAACTGCGCCATCTTGACATCGGAGTGTCGGATGTTAGCGACGAAGTCAGGGAACTCGTTGACGTACAGAGCCATCTTCGTCGATGTGGAACCGGGATTAATCGCGAGGACCTTGAATTCACTGGCTGGCAAAAATCACCCCCAGAGCGATAGAGTTTACCTTGTCATCCACACTCTCCACGCGCGAAGGAATGAGGATTGGGACTTTGGCGCCAGCCACAACGTGGGCGCACTGCGAGCCGCCCAGATACTTCACGGCTTTCCCCAGAAGATTCCCAGCCTCGATGTTCGGAACTACCATGCAGTCGGCGTGACCGGCGACCGGATGGACGATGCCCTTGGCCTGTGCGGCGGACTCCAGAAGTGCACAATCGAGCGCAAGCGGGCCGAAGATTTCTGCGTCACCGAACTGGCCGGCTTCACCCATTGCGGTGAGATCTCTGGCGTCCACACTCGAGGGCAGCGACTCACTGACCGCTTCCGTGGCGCTCATAACCGCGATCTTCGGGCGCGCCAGTCCCAGAGAACGCATGACTTCGATTGCGTTTTGCACGATTTGCTTCTTCTGTTCCAAGTTGGGCAGGACGTTTAAGCCACCGTCAGTCATACCGACGAGCCTGCACTCGCCCGCAAGGGTGTCTTCGTAGAGGAGTACATCGCTCAGCAGGCGTCCCGTTCGTAACCCGTGCTCCTTATCCAGCACCGCCCGCAAGAGTTCATCGGTGCGGAGATGACCCTTTAGGAGGATGTCGACGCGACCCTCCCGCGCCATCTGTGTGGCGATAGCTGCGGCGTCATCGGTGCTGATAAATTCTGCCGATGCGATCAACGCAGAGAGCCCAAGCGCCTCGGTCTTGGCCCGGATTTTTCGTTCGTTGCCGATTAGCACCGGAAGGGCGATGCCGAGATGCAGCGCGCCATCGGCTGCTGTCAGGGCAACCTCGTCGTCAGCCACCACGATTGCAACCCGTTTGGGCCCCAGCGGCTGAGCGCGACGGCGGAGTTCGACGAAGTTGGTTATAAGCCGTTGGATGGGTGCAACAGTGCTGGAGACCATGACCTATCGTCCTCCAAGCAAGCAAGGCATTGCAGTGAGGCGGATCACAATAGCGCAGGCGTCTGTTCGTCCGTTTGCAGGCTGCACTTCAGACCATGGTTAGTCGGTCATCGCTTGGTCACGGTGACCTCGGCTGACGCCGATTCTCGCGGGTCGGCTTTGCTGGTCGCCATCAGATGATAGGTTCCCGGCGTACGCGGCGCGATGTAGACGCCCAGGGATGATACTGTGCCGCCATCGGCTTTGGCTCCGCGATTCACAACGCGGCCGCCGGCGACGCCTTCCTCCACCGTCCAAATCACCTGGGCATCGTCCGTGCCACTGACGGTAGCGGAGAAGTCGAAGGCCTTTCCCGCGACCACCCGGGCGCTCGCCGGAACGATGGCTACAATGACGGATGAAGGCGCGGCGGTAGTCTTGCCGGGCAACGACGAACGTAGGATCCACACTGCAGCGCCAGCGCCCGCCACGAGTAGAACGATCACCAGGATCTCCAGCACCGGCAAGCGCGACTTCCGCCGAAGCCCGCCACTGGAGCGATTTGTCTTGCTAGTAAGATCGGACGCAGCAACCTTACCGGTAAAATCTGTCTCTTCAGTCTTACTAGTGAGATTACTCGGGGCGTATCCGGCAAACGACGGTGGCGCAATATTCGCAGCCGGGTCCAAGGCTGGCGCTGGAGCATCTGCCGGCAGCTCCGTTCCACACCAGTCGCAGGACAAGTCAGTTCCTGTGTTTATTCTGCGACAGCGTGGACAGCGGCGGAATTGCCGAACCGTCGGAGCGGCCAGCGGGGGCGCTTGATTCTGCGCCGGGATCAGGGGCTCGTGCATTTCGACTGCTGCGGCTTCCGGGGCGATGGGCGCTACGGCGCCAGTCGTCGAATTGACGGAGATTGCGGCGGACTCAAAGGGCTCCGGCGCGATAGCCGTGCCGCAACCGCTGCAAAAATTATCTTCGCGCTGGATGCTTCGACCGCAGACTTTGCAGAACATTGGCCACACTCTCACTATTGCGCCTGCTGCTGTGTGAGCAAAACTACATCCGTATTGTTGCGCCCGCGCGTTACCGCCAGCTGCTTGTTCTTCCAGTCGTAGTCATAATGGTAGATCAGCAGATCATTGAAGCTGGTCATTTGAGTCACGGTTCTGGTGCCGATAGGCTGCAGGATGATATTGGAGACGCCTTTCAGCGTAACCGGATAATACAGCGCCTGCCCGTCAGGCGAGTACTGGAAGAAATTGGAGATGGCAAGCACGGGCGGGAAGCTTTTGACCGGTAATCCTCCCTGCGCGGGAATAATCGAGATCATAGCTTTGAAGTTGACGCCGCTGCCTTCCGTGGTCAAGGCCGCGATCTGCTGGCTATCGGGCGAAAGTACGCCAAAATCCACGACCTTGTCGCTGATCATTTTGGGCTCGCCTCCGCTGAGCGGCATCTCCATCAGCGTCTTCTTTCCTTTTGCGAAGGTGGTATAGAGAAACGACTTGCTGTCGGGAGAGCAGGAGGAGTTCTGGTCGACGTTTCCTTTAGTCAGAGCAGTCGCCGAGCCGCTCTGCAGATCCAGCCGCCAGATGTTAATCGCTTTGGTTTGCTTGTTCGGCATGGAAAACAGCGCGTAGGCGCCATCGCGGCACACCGACAGACCAGAGATCGGGAGGTGCTCCTGATAAAGGATGCTGCGGTTGCTGCCATCGGCGTTCATGGTTGCAATGTGGCCCTCGTAATCATTTGCCACCAGGCGCCCGTCGGGCAACCATCCCACACCAATGTCGCCGTGGTTGTCGACCTGCTTCGCGTTGGCGCTGCCGTTGGCATCGGAGCTCATGGTATAGAGCCCAACCTCCGGAGTTATCTGGATGGCGACGAGTTGCTTGCCGTCCTTAGTGACGCCGAGCGTGAGATTGCTGTATGAGTTGAGATCGTTGGTGATGCGATGCAGCTTGCCGGCAGCGATTGCAATCTCGCCGACCTGCCCATTCCAGTCGCTGGAGACATCGTGGAAGATGAGGACTAGGTGTTCGTTGTCCGGCATCCACGTGGGTTTTTTCAAGGTAGCCGACCCCGCGTAAACCGTTTTTTCTTTTCCGTTCTCAGGATTGAGCAACACCACCCGTCCCAGATTTTGGCTGCCGGGATCGAGGACGGTGGCGGCGATCGACTTGCCATCCGGAGACCACGCGGGATCGGAATATCCCGGCAGGGCAAGCTTGGACAGCACTCGCTCGCCGGTTCCGTCGGCGTGGGCGATAATCAGGGTCGAGCTCGCGTCCGTAGAGCTGTCGCGCAGATAGACCATCTGCTGCCCGTCGGGTGAGAAGCTGACAGCGCTGTCGACATCATCGGCCAGCTTGTGCGGAGTGCCACCAAGCACCGGAATCTGATATAGAAATCCAACCCCCGGATGCTGAGGGTCGCCGCGAACGAAGTAGAGGAAGTTGCCGTCGGGCGAGAAGGTCAGTCCCGAGTAGCTGCCCTCCATAGGCGCCATGATTTGCGCATTGCTGCCAGTGGCGACGTGCCGCATCCACAGACTTTGCTGGCCTTGTCCCTCGTCGATCGCATTGACCACATATTTGCCGTCCGGCGAAATCGTTGCCAGTATTGCGTGGCCCGAGTTCGTCAGCTTCTCCATGCTCATCGTCTGGAAGGGAATCGGCCCCGAATCTCCGCGCCACTGAACAAAGCGGGTGTAGAAGCCATAGATCCCAGCGCCAACCATCAACAAGCTGGCCGCCAGGATGAGATTGGTGCCACTGCGACGCCGCTTCGCGGCAGCCGTTTCGCTGGCAGGAGGCTGCGCCGCGCCAGTACCACGGCTTGCGGGAAGGGAAGCTGCTGCGATCCCAGTTCTCGAGCTTTGTCCTGAGCTATCGCGCTTCAAACGCTTCAAGTCGGAGCGCAGTTCGGCCGCACTCTGATAGCGCAGATCGCGGTCCTTCTCGAGCGCCTTGTCAATGATTTCTTCGAGCTTGAACGGAATGTCAGGATTCAGTTCGGCCGGCGGACGGGGATTGCGATCGAGGATCCCCTGGAAGATGACGGCAGAAGTATTGCCGTCGAAGGCAATCTTGCCAGTCGCCATTTCGTAAATGATGCCGCCCAGCGAAAATAGATCACTGCGATCGTCGAGTTCCTCGCCGCGCGCCTGCTCGGGCGACATGTAGGCGACCGTACCTACGGCCGTTCCCGGTGTCGTAAGCATCAAGGGCTGGGTAGTTGGGGCGTTGCCGGCAACCGTCTCGAGGGCTGCGCGGCGATCGTAGGTCAGTTTCGCCAAGCCAAAATCGAGGATCTTCGCCTGCCCCCGACTGGTCAGAAAAATGTTCGCTGGCTTCAGGTCGCGATGCACGATGCCTTTGCCGTGCGCCACATCCAAGGCGTCAGTGACCTGAATGCCAATGTCGAGAATTCTGTTTAAGGGGAGCGGATGGCCGTCAATGTTTTCGTCGAGGCTCTGGCCCTCCAGCAGCTCCATGGCGATGAAGTGCTGCCCCTCGCACTCCTCGATGGCATAGATGGTGCAGATGTTGGGGTGGTTCAGCGCCGATGCGGCGCGCGCCTCTTGCTTGAAGCGCTCCAGGGCATTGGGATCCTGTTCGAGTTCGCGGGGCAGAAACTTGAGCGCGACGTGACGGCCCAGCCGAGTGTCCTCCGCTTCGTACACTACGCCCATGCCACCGGCGCCCAACTTCTTCAAGATGGTGTAGTGCAGAATGCTCTTCCCGGCCAGGGTCTCCAAGGTAAAATCTCCAGGTAACTCGACTTTATTGCTACCGGAGGGCAGCGTCAAGGTGGGGGCGATGGATGCAGCGAAAGTCTTGCCGAAAAACACAGCATCGGTGACGTCTAGCGCTCCAAAAGGCCTTCCGGAAGCGCCCGCGAGCCCGCGCTACTCTTGGCCAGCAGATGGGCTTGCTGGCGGGCCGCTTGTGCCTCGACTTGGCGACCTGACTGCTCCAAGGCTTGTGCCAGCAATCCATACGCGACCTCGGTTGGCTTCGCTGCGTTGGAGCGCTTGAAGTCGTCGATCGCAAGATTCAGGTCGCCGGAGCGTACTGCCAGGACTCCCAAGCCGAGCCATCCCCGATAATTGTGAGGATCCATCGCGGCCGCTCTGTCCAGGTCCTCCCGCGCGTGGGCATTGTCGCGAAGATCGAGATAGACCAGCCCTTTGTTGCTGAATAATTCCGCCCGGCCTGGACCATCCGGCGTAATGCTGATCATCTGATCGTATCGCGCGATCGCTTCCTGCAACCTTCCATGCTGGTGGTCGTATACGGCAATCTGGAGATTGCTGGTAGGATCAGACGGATAGATAGCCAGGGCCGCGCGGAAGTGCTTCATGGCCTCGTCAGTCTGGCCGCGATCAATCAGCAGCAGCGCCAGATTGTCATGAGCTACGTAGTTGTCGGTGCTGGCCTCGATGGAGTGAGTCCACAACGTCACATTGTCATTCCAGTACGCGAGCTGATGGTGAGTCACAACCGCCAACGCCAGCAGCACAATCATGCCGGCGCAGCGAAGCAGAATGACAGGAACATGCTGGTGCTCGGCCAGCTCGGACACTCCCCAGCAAACCATCAGGAACAAACCAATGAATGGCAAGTAGGCATAGCGGTCGGCCATCGCTTGATTTCCGACATGGACCAGGCCAATCATCGGGACCATCGCTCCCAGGAACCAAAGCCATCCCACCAGCAAGTAGCGGCGGCTGCGGCCCATGACCGCCAGCGCCGTTATCGCCAACAGAAGAGCCAGCGCGGGTATGACTTGGGACAGCGGCAGGACGTGCCAGGGATGGGGATAAATAGGGACGAGATTCGTGGGCCAAAAAGCCTTCCCAATGTATCGCACGTAGGCGACGATCGCATTGGTGAGCCGGATGGAGAACGGATAAACCTCCAGCGAGACCACGGCGCCGCCGGCTTTTTGCGCTATCACCGTGACTACGGCGCTGGCCGCGCACATTGCGAAAAGCGGTATCTTCTCCTTGACCAGCCACCAGAAACTGCGCGGCGGGAGAAGCGGCACGGTTAGCGTTCCGGAGGCGCGGCCATCGGTCTCAGCTGCCATCCGTTGCAATGGCCAGTAGTCCCACAGCAACAACAGAAATGGAAAAGTGATGATCTGGGGCTTGGACATCAAACCCATCGCAAACAGCAACACTACAATAATGTAAGGACCCACTCGGAACTCTTGAGCACTGCCGGTTCCGGCGAGAGAAGCCTTTGCCGGCGTCCCAGGAAGCCGCGGCGATTGCGTTTTCAGGGGCGATTTGCCGCCCGCCTGCGAGGATGCGTACCAACGGTACGCGCCCAGTCCCAGCAGGAAAAACATCATGCTGAGCAGGTTCTTGCGCTCCGAAATCCAGGCCACCGATTCCACGTTGACGGGGTGCAGCGCGAACAATCCGGCGACCATGGCGCTGCGCCCAACGTAACCCGTGGCCCGCAATAGCACCCAGAACAGCAGCACCACATTCAGCACCTGCAGTAGCAGGTTGATAACGTGATGACCGCCCGGTTCCAACTGAAACATCTGGACATCAACGGCATGGGACAGCCAGGTCAGGGGATGCCAATTGAACTGATAAAAAGTGGTGAAGGCCCACGAAATCGTGTCCCAATCCAGACCGGACTGAATGTGGGGATTGTTGACCACGTAAACCATGTCGTCATAGTTGACGAAGGGATGGTGGCCAACTGGAAAGTAAACCGCGATCGTCGCAACCACCAGGAGAAGTCCAAGGACGAAACGTTCGTGCTTCAGCGATGCCAGCCAACTTGCTCTTGGCGCGGCCTGAGTTGTCTTGCTGGTCCCTTTCTTAACCGCGGAAGCCTTGGTCCTCACTTGTCCCCCAAAACTGGCCGATGACCGCTCCGTCGCTACGCTGCAGATGGAGCGTTTTGACTTTATTGCGCCGCCAGAGCAACCGTCAAGGAGGACAGGAGGACTGAATCGCTGCGCAAGCATTGCCGCATCAAGCGCTTGCGAACTCCTAGCAGGCTTGCGATTTTGGGTGGGATGAGACGGCGGAGGCAGACTCTTCGCGCTCCGTAGTGCGGGACCCGTTTCCTGTGCTGGCGGGAAGGAAGATGCTGAAGCAGGTTCCGGTCTCGCCCGTCGTCGAACTTTCTACTTCGATCCGGCCACTGAGTTTGTCGACGATGCCTTTGATGACCCACAGGCCTATACCGGTGCCCTGGTCGCCCTTGGTGGTGAAGAAAGGTTCGAAGATGTTCTGAAGGTTTGCCTGGGGAATCCCGCATCCGGTATCGCGAACCTTCACCACGACCTCGTTCTCACTCGCCTGTTCGATGGACAACGATATGCGGCCACGCTGCCCAATGGCATCGATGGCATTGGTGAACAGGTTGGTGAAGACCTGCCGTAGCTCGCTGGGAAAGATGGTCACTTCTCCGGTGATTTGGAAATCACGTTCCACCTCGATTTTCGCGGCTTGCAGGCGGGGGCGGTACATGGCGCAGACGTCGTCCAACAACTCGGAAAGCCTGGTGACGACCGGCAACTTGGTTTCGCGATGTGGCGCCAGGGTCTGGCGGCTGATGTTGGATAAGCGGCGAACCTCGCGTTCGGCCAGATCGACCAATTCGGCCGCATCCTCGTCGAGCGAAGAACTTTGCTTGAGCAAATGCATCAGGTTGGTGAGCGCGTCCAGCGGGTTGTTGATCTCGTGGGCGATGGTCGCGACCAACCGGCCCGTGGCCGCTAGTCTCTCCGAGCGCCGGAGCGCCTCTTCCAACTCGTCGTTGAGCTTCTGGATCTGTTCTTCGGCCAGCTTGCGCTCGGAAACATCGCGAATGGCGCTAGTGACGTAGGTTCCGGTCTCGGTGACCAATGGGCTCAAGCTTATTTCAACAGGGAACTCGCTGCCATCTTTCCGCAGCCCAAATAGTTCCAGCCCGACGCCCATCGGCCTCACATGGGGATCGGAAAAGAAGTCTTTGCGATGGCGCGGGTGCTGGCTGCGATAGCGCTCCGGGATGAGCATTTCGACGGACTGCCCGATGAGTTCAGAGCGGGTATACCCAAAGAGTTTCTGGGTTTGAGCATTGACCAAGGTGATTTTTCCGCGGTCGTCCACGATCACCATGGCATCGGGTGCGGCTTCCAGCAGCGAACGGAATTTGTCCTCGGCTTTTTTTCGCACGGTTATGTCTCGAATTGCGCTCGCCACCAGTACGCCTTCGGACGTCTTGATTGGGCTGAGGCTGATTTCGAGTGGGAACTCGGTGCCATCCTTGCGCAGTCCAAAGAGCTCCAGGTCTTCTCCCATGGGCCGCTGGCGAGGGTCCGCAAAGTACGATGCGCGGTCATGGGTATGCTGCGCGTGAAAACGCTCCGGAACCAATACTTCCACAGAGTACCCCAGCAGCTCCTGCCTGGGATAGCCAAATAGTTCTTCGGTGCGGGAATTGACCAGCACAAT
>JBEKTC010000025.1:0-22154 GCA_049516475.1 Candidatus Korobacteraceae bacterium
TAAAAATCCTCCCCGACAACAAAGCTGTGCCCGCCGCGCGGAGGTATTCGGGAGAGACCTTAAACAGAATGGGTTCAGCGGCAGCGTTCGATGACCTCAGATCTGAGGTATTGTCGGTGAAGACCGTCGTGCCGTTCTGGCCCTCACCTAATGGCACCGTATCGGCCAATCCCACAGACTCTACACCCGGAATTGCCTGTAGAGCATCGATCATGCGTCTCTGCATCGGGGGCACTTTATCGCCGCTGTACCCTGCCATGCTCAGGTCTGTATCTACCATCATTATGTTCTGCAGCTCGAATCCGAAGTCGTTGTGCAGCGAGCGCGCCAGTCCACGCACCGCGACCATCGAGGAAGTGACCAGCACAGCACAGATGGCAATTTGCACAACAAGCAACACTTCCCGGACGGTAATCCGCCGCCCAATTCTGCCGGTCGATCCTGACTTGACGACCTCATACGGATTGGTGCGAAGTACCTGTCTCACCGGGACCGCGCCAAAGAGGAAGCCGCTGGCTAACGTCAGCAACAGAGCTACTGCATACACATTTGCGTCCGGGTTCACCGCCAAATGGATCGGCCATCTGGCAAATGGCTGCCACGCGCTCAGCCCGCGTAACAGCAGTACGCTGCCGCAGAGTCCCACCGCCCCTCCGACCAGCGAAATCAGCACGGCTTCGGTGAAGAGCTGCCGCAGAATGCGCCTGCGCGTCGATCCCAGCGCGAGCCGCAGGGCAACTTCGCGGGAACGGTCGGCAGCACGCGCGGCAAACAGGCTGCCCAGGTTGGCACATGCAGCCAACAGAATCAGTCCCGCCAGCACCATCAATCCCGTCATGAATGCCCGTACCGGACGCCCAAGATAGTCGCCGTAGAGGCTTGGGCGCGCCAAGGTAAAGCGCATTTTGCCATCGTCTTTGGGATAGGCCTTTTCGAGGTAGGAGCCAACCGAATTCAGATCTGAAGTCGCCTGCGCGGGAGTGACTCCCGGCTTCAGATGCCCCATCACCATAAAGACCCAACGGCTCCCGCGCGCGTTCAGGTCATCCTGCGCGAGCTGGCCGTGGTTCACGATCGGGACAAAAAAATCGGGACTGAAAAACAATATGGTTCCGTGGAACTCCGGCGGCGCTACACCGAGGATGGTAAAAGGATGCTTGTTCAGCTTGACGACACGACCCACCACGCCAGGATCATTCCGAAAATGAGTATGCCAATACGCGTGGGTGAGCACGGCATACGGAGCGCTGTTCGGGCCGTGCTCATCGGAGGCGTGGAAGAAACTGCCAAGATAAGGCTGAAGGCGTAATGCGTCGAAGTAGTTTCCGCTGGTTTCGTAGACCCAGACGTCGGATGGATCGTGGCCTGTGTCGAGCCCGGCCTCAACCATGTTCCAGGCTATTAGACCGTCAAAGCTGCGATTGCGATCGCGCAGATCGAGATAGTCAGGATACGATTCGTGCGCGTCGCTTACATCCGGGCGCCAGAGCGCGTAGAGGCTTTGCGCCTGGGGCACATTGAGGGGGCGCAGGATAAAAGCATTCATCACACTAAACACAATGGCATTTGCGCCGATGGCCAAGGCCAGCGTCAAAACCGCGGCGATGGTGAATCCGGGAGACTTGCGCAGCACGCGGACAGCGTAACGCAGGTCCTGGATAAGACTCTCGACGAAGTTTCCTCCGAGCGCTTCGTGGCATTCCTCTTTGAACTTCTCGCGGCCGCCAAACTCGATGCGCGCGCGACGTTCGGCCTCGGCGCGATCCATGCCGGAACGTTCCAGATCGTCTGCGCGGTGCTGGATATGTGAACTGAGCTCATCCTCCATCTCGCTGTTTATCTGCGAACTACGAAAAACGGTGGCGAGACGAATGCGAAGCGAGCCCATCAGTTTCATACTTCCTCCGGTTGTGCGGCAAGCGCAGAGCCGATGGCCGTCACCAGCCGATTCCAGCTCGCGGTTTCCTCGCGCAGGCGCTTGCGGCCTGCGACGGTGAGTTCGTAAAACTTGGCGCGGCGATTGTTCTCAGACGTGCCCCAGTTCGCCTTGAGCAGTCCTTGACGAACCAGGCGAAACAGGCCGGGATAGAGCGCACCCTGTTCGATAAGAAGTGCATTGCCCGAGATCTGTCCGATACGCAGAAGAACGCCGTAACCATGCAGTGGACCGAGCGAGACCGCCCTCAGGATGAGGAGATCGAGAGTGCCGGGAAGAAGTTGAGCCTGCTCGGTCAAGGGTTCTCCTAAACTAGTTAGGAGGTTACCCCAGCTCCCCTAAGCTGTCAAGGAGAAACCGATCTGGAGGATCAACTTATTATGCTGCGAGCAATGCGACCTCCAACTGATCTCCAGCCGGCGGTCGCAACCCTGAGTCTTGGGCTTGTTGGGAAGTGGCGCATCTGCACCGCGGATTAGCTATGCCCGACCGGGCACTTGTCACCGCTTAGCCGGTGGGCCCTGATTCGGCGGCCACTCTTGAGCGTGATGTAGAGGTCTTTACCCTTCTCGATGACCGAGACCACCTGGCCGGTGCTGTCGAGCAGATCATGGGCCTCGGTAGCATCGGTGGTAGTGATCTCGCCGCAGTAGGTCACCGAGTCCCGAACTGCAAAGTCCACTGTGAACTCGCGCACCAGGAACCAGCGTCCGTTCTGGACCACGCGCTTGTCTGAATGCAAATTGGTCAATGTGCCGGTCCTGGCTTCATCGGCAGATGGGGCGGCAGTTTGCCCGGGAAGGCGCGGGGACAGAAGCAGACAGACGAACAACGGCACAGCGAGAATCCGGCTGAGCCTGATTCGCCTCCGTGCAGCCGGGATTTCGTTTCCCGTCATCGAGACGCCTCTATTCTATGCATAGGACGCCTCTGTCAAGCTACGGTCACATTAATTTGCGTCGTTGTCGAAGGTGATCCACTTGCCCCGGCACTTCCGCGGCAAGAAATTCCGACGCTGGACGAATCCGGTCGTCGCAGCATCGGAACTTTAGCTCGCTTACGGTTCGGCGATGAGAGCGATCGCATCGACGCTCCACTTCGGTTGCAAGGGTAAACAAATCGTACTGATCGTCATCAACGAGGTCACACTCGTCATTGAAGAAGAACATCCAATCATCTCAGTTCTCTAGCCCTACGCGCGACTCCCTTGTTCCAAAGGCCCTACACTCTTTTATCAGGCATCGCCTGGCTTCGGTCTTCCCAAGGATATGTTGAGTCCGGGAATCTGCGAATAAGACTCCCACAGCGACCCAAAAGACATCACTCTGGCATTGCCAAGTTGTCCGCTCGCGCCGTTTTACTTCTCGATCAGGCAATACTCACCGATCTTCTCGGCCGTAGCCGGATCCGCCCCTGACGGGTACAGATCCACGTTCTGGCAGTCGTACATTCCCCAGTTCTTGGGCAGTCGAATCATCAGGTAGGTTCCGGCTTCCGGAGCCTTACAGGCTTCCGCATCCTTGTTGCAGTTCAGTTGCACGGACGCTTTTGCCTGACCCTGCGTTGCCCCTTGCGCCACTGTAACGATGACAACGCCGTTGGTGATTTCGCTCTTCTTGACCGAAATCGTCGATCTGTCCTGGGCAATAAGTTGGACAGCAATCAAAAGGACGAGGAGAATGACTGCTTTCTTCATGACGTAAGCCTCCTCACTTGAAAATCCTGTTCAGTCAGCCTCGAGACAGGCTGGGCACTCTGGGACAGCCGCTTCGCTGCTCCAGATCGCTCTCGCTGCTGGGGCTGCCGACAACTCAATGATCCCCCGGCAAATGGAAATTGTCTGTGATCCATAACCCATCGATGAGTGTTGGCGAGCGAGTGTCCGATGCGAGATGGGGCCGCCAAATCGCGAATTCCCAAAATGGTAATATTTTGGGCTTGGGCCGATCCTCGTGGACGCTCCGTCCTTGCTAACCGAACATGTGGCAGCGCTTCTTGTTTTGATTTAGGTTGAACGCACAGGAGAAAAGAACATGGCAAATCTGAAGGATGAAACCGGGAGTAATGACGCCAAAGCTTCGAGCATCGACATGAAGTTCGAGATCGTGGTGATTCCCGTCTCGGACGTCGACCGCGCGAAGGAGTTCTACAGCGGGCTCGGGTGGCGGCTCGACGCCGACTACGACAACGGTAAAGACTTCCGCGTGATCCAGTTCACGCCGCCCGGCTCCGGATGCTCGGTTATCTTCGGCAAGAACGTCACTGCGGCGGCGCCGGGCTCCGCCCAGGGCATGTACCTGATCGTCTCCGACATCGAGGCTGCCCGCCGCGAGTTGCTCGGTCACAGCGTCAAGATCAGCGAAGTATTCCACGATGCCAATGGCGTGTACGCAGGCCCGGACGAGCCCTATCTGTTTGGGCGGCTCCGGGTCAGCGGCCTGGATCCCGAGCATCGCAGCTACCGTTCGTTCGCCTCGTTCCGTGATCCGGACGGCAACGGCTGGCTGTTGCAGGAAATCACGTCCCGGCTGCCCGGGCGTGTCACCGGTAACACGACTTACGCGTCGGCTGGCGACCTGGCGAGCGCGCTTCGGCGTGCGGCAGCCGCCCACGGCGAGCACGAGAAGCGCATCGGCAAGGCAGACCTGAACTGGCCCGACTGGTACGCGGCGTACATGGTAGCGGAGCAGTCCGGCGAAGAATTGCCGCAATGAACGACTACAACGTGATCGCATCGGCCGCGACGCGACTGGAGAGGCTCTCGATCACGAATTCCTGGAGGAATCATGAGCAACGCAACAGCCACCTTTCCCGTCCAGCGCGAACCGGAACTCCTCGGGCAAACCGTCGTCGTGATCGGCGGCAGCGCCGGCATCGGGCTCGAAACGGCCCGACGAGCACGGGCCGAGGGGGCCGAGGTGATCCTCACCGCGCGCGACCCGCATCGGCTACAGCGCGTCGGCCTCGAGCTCGGGGCCAGCGTCACCGCCTTCGACGCCACCGACTTCGAACAGCTCGGGAGGTTCTTCAACGAGCTCCCCAAGCCGATCGACCACGTTCTGGTCACGGGGCCCGGTCCCTACTATGCGCCGCTGGCGGAGTTCGACTTCGAAGCGGCACGCCGCGACCTGGAAGCGCACATCTTGCTGCCGCTGCATGTCGCCCGCAACGCGGCAAGCAAGGTCCGTCCAGGAGGGACCCTGCTCTTCATGGGCGGCACCGGTGGCCGCAGCACGGCGCCGGGACTCGCGCTCATCGCGGCTCTCACGGCCGCGCTTCCCGCCATGACGAAGAACCTCGCGCTCGAACTCGCGCCCGTCCGAGTCAACCTCATCGCCGCCGGCTTCGTAGACACACCGTTGTCGGCGACGCTGCTCGGCGATGAACTCGAAAACCGGCGCAATCAGCTTCGCGCTAAGCTTCCCATCCGGCGCGTCGTTGGCCCGGCCGACGTCGCCGCGCTCGCCGTACACATTATGACCAACACGGCCCTCACGGGCGCGACCTACGACATCGATGGCGGGCAGCAGCTCGTCGAGGGCTAGATAAAGAACCCAGTATGAGCAATGTTGACCGGAGTAATGAAAACTCGACCTGGATTTCGGGTGTCCCCCGGGGCTGGACGAGGGCAGTTCGCAGCGAATTCAGAAGGAGGTACGTATGAAACGGGTCGCTTTCCTGCTGGTTGCAGTTGCGGCTGCGGCCGGCGTGGTCGTCTGCATGGCCCACGCATCTGGACAAGCCGATGGAGAGGCTGCTCCGATCTTCGGAATCAAAATTCCCCCCGGATACCGCGACTGGAGGTTGATCTCGGTGGCCCACGAGGCAGGCAACCTGAACGATTTTCGCGCCATTCTGGGCAACGATGCAGCGATCAAGGCCTATCGGGAAGAAAAGCTGCCATTCCCGGACGGCACAATCATCGCCCGGCTGGCCTGGAGTTACGTCCCGTCTGAGGAAAACAACAAAGTCTTTGGCCAGGCCCAATCTTTCGTTGCCGGGTCTCCCATTAACCTTCAATTGATGGTCAAAGACTCGAAAAAATACACCGCGACGGGCGGCTGGGGGTTCGCTCAATTCAAAGACGGCAAACCCGCCGACGAAGCGCTGCTCAAAACCTGCTTTCCTTGCCACGAGCCTGCCAAAGCTCGGGACTTTGTCTTTACCCGGTACTCACCCTCACCCTGATAAGAAGGATCGGAACTCGATCAATGGTCATTTCTCCAGACGCGAGACAATGGCAGGCCGCACGGGTTACCTTCTAAGAATGGTTCCGTCTTACAGGAGAATCAGGACAGCCAACATGCAACGGGTTATGCGGTTTGGAGGGATTGCTGCAGCTCTTTTGACTGCTCTTCTGACTGCTCTTCTGCTCAGCAGTTGTGGGGGTGGATTTTTCCCCTCATCGACCGAGATTACCGCGATCACTTTGTCGCCGACCAGCGCGTTCATCACTCCCACCACTACGCAGCAGTTCACAGCAACCGCAACTTTTGGCAATAACACCTCGGGCGATGTCACCTCGCAAGTGACTTGGACGTCTTCTTCCCCGAGCGTTGCCACCGTTAATAGTTCCGGGCTGGTGACCGGAGTGGCGCTGGGAAGCACCACCATCACAGCCAAATCGAACAACAGCAGCGCGACCGCGACCGCTCCCGTGACGGTCAGTAGCAAGACTATCGTCAGCATCGCGATAAATCCGACAAACCCGTCGATAAGCCTGTCTCTGGATCAGCAACAGCAGTTCACCGCGACGGCCACGTATTCCGACGGTACGATGGGAGACATCACGACTTCCGCGACTTGGACCTCCAGCGCGACCTCGGTGGCGACGATCACTAGCGCGGGCTTAGCAAGTCCGGTCTCCATCGGAAGCACGACCATCAGCGCGTCGCTGGGAGGCGCCGTTGGTAACACGTCGCTGACTGTCACAGAATAAAGAAGCCCGTCGACGAATTATGCTCGTGCCGTCTTCTGGTCGCTGAAGACTTGTCCGTCGCGAATGTGGATGACGCGGTGAGCGTACTCCGCGATGTCGTGCTCGTGGGTCACCAGAACGATGGTATTGCCTTGTTCGTGGAGGCGATCGAATAGCGCCATGATTTCCAGGCCAGTCTGGGAGTCCAGATTGCCGGTAGGCTCGTCGGCGAGAATGATGGAGGGATTGTTCACCAGCGCACGAGCGATGGCGACGCGTTGCCGCTGGCCGCCTGACAGCTCATTGGGCTTGTGATTCATGCGCGATTCCATGCCCACCGAAGCTAAGACTTTCTTGGCGCGCTCGATGCGCTCTTCGGCGGGAAGGCCGGCGTAAATCAGCGGTAGTTCGACGTTGTGCAGCGAGCTGGCGCGCGCCAGCAAATTGAAAGTCTGGAAGACGAAACCGATTTCCTTGTTGCGGATGCGCGCCAATTCGTCGTCATCCAATTCGCTGACCAGCTGCCCGTTCAGCCAATAGTTTCCTTTGCTGGGCGTGTCCAGGCAGCCAATCAGGTTCATCAGGGTAGACTTGCCGGAACCCGAAGGCCCCATGATGGCAACGTATTCGCCGCGTTGGATGCGGATATTCAGGCCGCGCAGCGCCTGCACCTGCTGCTCCGACCCCATGTCATAGGTCTTCCACAGGTCCTCGGTGCAGATGATGCAGCTATCGGGCACTGCCACCTTCTGCGGCTCCGCCAGATTCGCTAAGTCTGTTGCCATTCTCTGCTTCTCCTCGTTCTCCTCTGGTGGTCGCTGGTCGGGGTTGCTCATTCATGCCGCCGTTCGCTTTTCGCTTTTCGCCAGAGCTCGAAGATAGTGCTTCCGGCGAACAGCGAATGGCGAACAGCGAGTAGCGATCCCTACGATTCTTCTTCCTTCGGCTTGATCGAGTTGTCGACCTTCACGCTGGCGCCGTTGCGCAAGCTCCGTAGCACCTTGTAGCTGCCGGTAACGATCTCGTCGCCTTCCTTCAACCCGCTCGTAACTTCGATATCGGTGGTTGCGCTTATGCCCGTTGTCACTGGTACGAAAACCGCTTCTTTCTTGTTCCGGAGGACAAAAACCCCTTGCAGCTCTTCCTTGGGATTACCCGCCGGAACCGCCGCTTGCACGGAACCCTTCTTGTCCTTATTGGGAGTCAGATCGTCTCGCTCGCGAATGGTCAGTGCCTGAATCGGAATGGCTAACACGCCGCTTTTATTGGCAGTGGTAATGCGCGCGGTCGCGGACAGTCCAGGGTGCACATTTGACGGCGGGTTCTGCAACGCTATCACAACCTTGAAATCCTTGGCTTCCTGCCCGCTGGAGACGGTTTGCGCCGTGGAAACGCCGGTCGACCGGAGCACTGCATTTCCACCGATTTCGGTCACGGTGCCCTTGAACTTCTGTTTGGGAATGGCGTCGATAGAGACTTCCGCCGACTGCCCGAGTTGCACGTTGACGATGTCGCTCTCGTCCACCTTCACTTCCGCGGTGATCAACGAGGTGTCCGCAACCGTCATCAGAGTGCTGCCGGGCGAGTTTTGGATGCCAGGTACGACGGTCTCGCCCTCGCGGACGGGAAGGTTGGTGATGACGCCGTCGAAGGGCGCGCGATACTCGGTCTTGCTTAGCACATCGTTAACGCGCCGCAGAGTCGCGACGTTCTGTCCGATGTGTCCTTGGGCTGAATCGAGGTTGGCTTTGGCCTGGGCCAATTTTGCTTTAGCTGACCCAATCTGAGCGGTCGCAGTATCGTAGGCGGCTTTCTTGGTATCGTAATCCGACTTGGCGATGAGTTGAGCGTCGTACAGAGCTTTGTTGCGGTTGTAGTCGAGCGTGGCGCGTTCGTACTCCGCCTTGGCCTGGTTCAGATCAGCCTCTGAGGTGTTCACCGCGGCCTTCGCAGCATTGGCGTCCATACGGGATGCATTCACCATGGCATTGTTGGCGGCAACGTCAGCGGCGTACTGAATGTTGTCCAAGGACGCCAGCAGTTGACCCGCCTTCACCCGGTCGCCCTCTTTTACATACAGGTGTGTAATTTTTGCCTGGAGGATGGCGCCGACGTTCACGTACACCTTCGGCTTGATCTCGCCCGAGGCGGTCACCACGGAGGTCAAATCCTCACGGACAACCTTGCCCGTCTGTACGGCGACCACTCCTTTGCGGCTCTGCTGCACCGTGAACCCTACGATGGCCAGCAGAACCACCACACCCCCGACTATCAGTGCGATTTTTTTCCAGCCCTTCATTGGACCTCGAACACAGATTCAGTTCCGTTTTGCTCGGTTCAACCTATCAAGTGTACGTAGTGAGACGGCCTAAGGTTCCCGGCCGCGACACTGGCCGCCTCAACATCGGCAACCGGACGAGTTTCAGCCAGGCCGCGGCTGGCAAGAAAGCCGGCGGTCATCTGGCGCATGGTTCGATGTTCGATTATAACCGCTTATCTTGGACGAGAATTGGCGAGAATTGTGACAAAGAGGAACTTCGGGCGTCAACCCCGCGGCCCGCAAATTGAGAAAAACCGGCGCGGGAGCGCATATTCTTGAAGAACTTGCACCGCAAAACGGGGTTATAAACAGGTGGCGGCATTCAGTCCCCGGAAGTGTGCATTTCGCACCAGGAACCTTGCTTTCGGGGTGGCGAGAACTTACAATTTTAGAAGTGGGTAGTGTTCGTCGAGGAGTAGTTTGACAACAACAATAAAGTCGCGGATGTGGTCGTTTTCGGTACTGATCGTCCTTGCTCTTTCTACTGTTTTCGGCGTGGCCCAGGATTCGGCTGCTCCGTCAACTGCCCCTTCGGATAACAAGTCGGGCCAAGCCACCACTCCGGCTGCGAACAGCGCAGGCACTGCGCCTCAGGGGCCGGCTTCCGACAATTCCACGGATCCCCTGAAGCGTCCCTTGACCGACAAGCAGAAGAAAGCCAGCTCCAAGGCTTTGAAACAGGAGTTGAGCAGCACTTACAAAAAGTGGCTCAATGAGGACGTGATCTACATCATCACTCCGGAGGAGAAATCGGCGTTCAAGCAGCTCTCCAACGACGAGGAGCGCGATCAGTTTATTGAGCAGTTCTGGCTGCGTCGCGATCCCACTCCCGACACACCGGAAAACGAGTACAAGGAAGAGCACTATCGCCGCATCGCCTACGCCAACGAGCACTTTGCCGCCGGCAAACCCGGCTGGAAGACGGACCGCGGCCGCATTTACATTATGTGGGGCGCGCCTGACCAGATCACAGCCCACGACGCCGGCGGCACCTACGACCGGCCACAGGAAGAGGGCGGCGGCACCACCAGCACCTTTCCTTTCGAGGACTGGCGCTATCGCTACCTCGAAGGAGTCGGCCAGGAAGTCAATCTGGAGTTCGTCGATCCCTGCATGTGCGGCGACTTCCACCTGACCAGCAATCCCAACGAAAAAGACGCCCTGTTAAACACTCCTGGTGGCGCTACGCAGTATGAGCAAATGGGCTTGAGCAGCAAGACCGACCGCATGGATCCTTTCGCTGCGAACGCCGGCTCGATGCAGGCCATGCAGAACAGTAAAGAGTTCGACAAGATGGAGATGATGGCGAAGGTACAGGCGCCTCCTCCGGTTAAGTTCAAAGATCTGGAAGAAGTTGTCAGCCACAAGATCAACGTCAGCCTGATGCCCTTCGAGGTCCGCACCGATTACGTGAAGATCACCGGCGACACCGTGCTGGTTCCGGTGACCCTCCAAGTGAAGAACAAGGACATCACCTTTGTTTCCAAAGATGGCATTCAACGCGGGACGGTCAACATCTTCGGTCGCGTGACGGGAATGACGGGGAAGGTCGCCCAGACTTTTGAAGACACCGTACAGGTTGATGTTCCGCAAGAGCTGCTGGAAAAGACGATGAACAATTCCTCGCTCTATTGGAAGGCAGTTCCGCTGCGCCCCGGCCGCTACCGCATTGACATCGTGGTGAAGGACGTAAATGGCGATCGCGTGGGCACATGGACTCGCGGCATCCTTGTTCCGGAATTCAGCGACGACAAGCTGTCTGCGTCGTCTCTGATTCTGGCTGATGAAATGCAAAAGGTCCCGACCAAGAACGTGGGCTCAGGCGCCTTCGTGATTGGCGAGACCAAGTTGACCTATCCGCATCTGGACGGCGCCGATGGCAAACCGGAGAGCTTCAAGCACGATCAGCGCATGAGCCTATGGATGCAGGTTTATAATCTCCAGGCAGACGACAAAACCAAGAAGCCGTCGGCCAAGATCGACTATGAAATCGTGAACCTGGCGAACAACCAGGCGGTATTGCACTCATCCGAGTCTACCGACAGCATGGGCCATGTTGGAGATCAGATCACGCTGGAGAAAAGCGTGAGCTTGAATAGCTTTCAACCCGGCGTTTACAAGCTGACGGTAAAAGTGGACGACAACGTCTCAAAGCAGCAGATCGCGCCCACGGTGCGCTTTGCTGTTGAGTAGCTTAGCAACCCGGGAACTGCGGACGGCGGTTTCGGTCCGCGGCACGTTTGCTCCCGAAACCTCTGACAGGAGGCGTACACAATGACCCGAATCATGGCATATTGTGTGGTAGTGGCCTCGCTGTGTGTGGCGGCGTCGGCCGGGGGTAACGCGGGCTCAATTTCGGGATACGTCAAGAACTCGGCCGGCGTGCCGCAAATGGGCGCCACCGTCGAACTGCTTAGTTCCGCAGGGCAGCCCCAACTAGCGTATACCGATGCCAAGGGATTTTTCAGCGTGTCCGGACTGGCTGCCGGCAGCTACGACGTAGACGTTTCCGCTCCTTCCTTCCTCAGCACCTTGCGTCAGGATGTTGTGCTTGCGGCCGGCTCCAGCAAGGTCATCAATGTCACTCTGAAAACTTTGCTTGAAGCGGTCAGTATGCTGCCGCCGCTCAAGAAGGGCGACGCCGACGACGACAGTTGGAAGTGGACATTACGCTCAACCGCGAATCGTCCCGTTCTCCGTTTCGATGGCGACACCGCCATCATCGTAGAGAACGAGCAGGAGGGCCAGCCGCTAAAGGGGACACTGGCGCTTATGGCGGGCGCTGCTGGCGAGGGCTATGGCAGCGCGGCGGATCTTGGGACCGCCTTCAACATCGAGCAGTCGCTCTTCCACACTGGAACGCTGGGATTTGCTGGTGACGTGGGATACGGAAGCGGTGTGCCCGACGGCGTGGTTCGCGCGTCCTACGCCCGCAAAACCAATAACGGAGACCAGTCTGTCGCTTTGATCGTGCGGCGCTTCTCTGCCCCGGACACTGTCCCGCATTATGGAGCGCTGCAAGCCATCGGCATGTCTTACCTGGACAGCTACTCGGTGGGCAACCTGATGGATGTGCAGGTCGGCGCTGAGGGGCAGGCGATTGAGTTTCTGGGACGCGAAGCCAACGCCTTCCGGCCCTCGGCTACCATGGATCTCCACTTGGGCGCCAACACCATTCTGGAGTACCGGTACGCTACATCCGAGCCCACTACCCGGGCCAGCAAGGGTTTCGACTCGGCCCCTGCCGACCTCAGCGAGACCGGTCCTCGCATGACCATGGTAAATGGGCAGCCGCTCCTGGAAAATGCTCATCACCATGAGGTCTCGCTCTCGGAGCGCGTGGGCGCCAATAAGTTCCAGCTTGCCTACTACAACGATCGCGTCAAAGACCCGGCATTGCTTGGCGTCGGCGATGTCGACTTCACCGGCGGCGACATTCTGTCCGACCCTTACTCAGGAACTTTCAGCTACAACGGTGGCGAGTTGCAGGCGCAGGGCGTTCGCTTCGTCTTCCAACGCAGGCTGTCGAGCAACGTCACGGCGACGTTGGATTATGCTTACGGCGGTGTGCTGGAGTTGCAGCAGCCCGGCGTCAATTGGACTGCGGTGTCGAACGATCTTGAGCACGGCTGGCGGCACTCGGCCGCTCTCAAGCTGAATGGCACCCTGCCACACAGCAAGACGAAATGGATTGCCTCCTACCGCTGGACCAGCGGCCAGACTCTGGTCCCGGTCGACATTTTCAACGCATCGGCGGGACAGACCGATCCGTTCTTCAATCTTTTCGTCCGGCAGCCGCTGCCCCACTGCCACCTGATACCGGGAAACATGGAAGCGCTGATCGATGTCCGCAACCTGCTGGCTCAGGGTTATGTGCCCGTGGTTGGGCCCGACGGCAGCACCGTCTATCTGGTGCAATCGGCACGTAGCGTCCGCGGGGGGCTGGCCTTTACCTTCTAGCGAATGGTTTCCGCAGTGGCCCGCCGAAACTCGGCGGGTGTTTTTTTGCGCCCTGAGTCGCCTTACGGTTTACTCAAATCCGCTGGGAAAGACTTGAACTCCACCTGCCGTTGCATGGCTTTGTCAACGCCCTTGGCATCGCTGGCGTGCTGTATCAAAGTGCCCTTGATGACCCGGTAGCCTTCTTCCGGCGGTTTCCTGCCCGACGTAATCGTAATCGTCCCGCTGAACTCGTACCACATGCCATGGATAGTTTTTGTGGTGAAGCTGAGGTGGTCGCCTTGCAATGACGTCTTGTCGAAGAACTGGTCGATGAACTGCCCCTTGTCGCTGTCGGAATCTCCGAAGCGAGACACGTAGCCGGAGAGCTTGCCATCGTCGACCGTGAGTTGCACAAACTCGCCTTCGCGCAGAAACGTATACATGCCGGAAATATCGCTCGCGGCGTCGCGTGCTTTGGCAGATTCCTGGCCCGCGGAAGCAATTGGCGGCCGGGCAACAGCCAGGGTCAGCAGGCAAACGGCCAGCGCAATCAGGAAATGGCTTCTCATGCTTTTCAATAGTACTGCACGCAGCATATGGCACGCCGCCTCTCCATGTACAATGTGCTGTTTTCCTGTGAGGCAGTTATGTCGCTTATACGATTCCTTATGTTGTTGTCACTGGTGATCTGGATTGGGGGCCTGATTTTCTTTGCCTTCGTGCTGGCGCCCACCGTCTTCAACCCGGCGATCCTTCCGACGCGTCAGTTGGCCGGCAATGTGGTCAACCGCAGCCTCGGCATCCTGCACTGGATGGCGATCTGCTGTGGCGTGGTGTTCGCGGTCACGTCGATGATCGACTCACGCGGGGTGAACGGCGTCGCCGAACCGTTCGCGGCCCGTCACCTGCTGATCTACCTGATGATCATTCTCACACTGGTCAGCGTCTTCGGCGTCGGGGCCAAGATGCAGGTGCTGCGCCAGCAGATGGTGATGATCGACGAAGTCCCGCATGACGATCCGCGCCGCCTGGAGTTCAATCGGCTGCACGTGTGGTCCACGCGCATCGAAGGCACTGTGCTGGTGCTCGGACTGGCATTGCTCTATCTCACCGCAAGACGGCTATCATAGAAGCAGTTCCGAGTTTCCAGTTTCAAGTTTCGAGTCGGCATCGAATTGCCGGCGTGTCTTTATTTTCTTACTAAGAGCTAACAGGCATGTCGAGCGATCGTTCTGGCGAAGAGCGAAAGGCGAAAGGCGTACTCATGAAAACCGGCATCATAGGCCTCCCGCAAGTAGGCAAGACTTCCCTCTTCGTCATGTTGACCAAACAGCAGGTGGCGCAGCGCTCGGGCAATCCGCGCGAGGCGCATCTTGGCGTCGCCAAAGTTCCCGACGACCGTCTTGACCGTCTGGCTGCACTCTACAACCCCAAGAAGCTGATCCATGCCAGCGTGGAGTATGCCGACGTGGCCGCGCTCAACAAAGAAGCGCTGAACGAGACGGCGTTCGCCGCCAATCTGCGCAACGTTGATGCGCTGGCGCACGTGGTACGGGTCTTCGAGGACGACTCGATTCCCCACGTTGGCCCCGTCGACCCGCTGCGCGACATCAAGAACATCGACTTCGACCTGATCGTCAACGACCTGGGTCAGGTCGAGAAACGGCTCGAGCGCGTAGCGAAAGACCTGAAGAAGTTGAAGTCGCTGGAGAGCGAGCGCGAACATGATCTGCTGCTGCGCGCCAAGGCCCATCTCGAGACTGAGCGCCCGCTGCGCGAGATGGAGATGACGCCGGAAGACAAGAAGCGCGTCCGCGGCTTTATGTTCCTCAGCGAGAAACCGATTCTCTATGTGCTCAACATCGGCGAGAGCCCCACGCTCGGCAAGGACCTGGAAGACGCAGTAACGAAGTATGGCATCGGCGAAGTCGCGTCGCGGCCCAACACCGGCGCGCTCGCGGTTTGCGCCAAAGTTGAGGCCGAGCTCGCCGAGATGAGCGACGAGGACGCCGCCGAATTCCTTTCCAGCTACGAACTGACCGAGAGCGGGCTGGTGCGGCTCATCCGCAAAAGCTACGAACTCCTTGGCCTGATCTCATTTTTCACGGTGGGCGAAGACGAGTGCCGCGCGTGGACGGTGGAGCGCGGCTCGAAGGCCGTGAATGCGGCGGGGGCGATTCACACCGATCTGGAGCATCACTTCATCCGCGCCGAAACGATTCACTGGGACCAATTACTGGAGGCCGGCTCCGAAGCCGAGGCTCGCGCTCGCGGCACCCTGCGCCTGGAAGGCAAGGAGTACATCGTCAAGGACGGCGACGTGATGCACATCAGGCACAGTGGATAATGACTAGTGAACAGCTATGCGTAGGTCGCGGGTGCCCCATTCAAGGCCGTCTTTTGGCCTTGAGTGGGGATTTTTGTTTCAACAATCGAAAAGACCCGCTCAAGCTTCGCTTGAACGGGCCACCCGGCTAATCGCTAATCGCCGCATTACGGAATGACCACGAACCGTCGTCCTCGCTGCTCCCGTTCCCAGGCTTCTTCGATGTCCGCGAGCGGAACTCGCTCCGTTTCTATCTGAAGCTCCCCACTGGCCGCGTGTGCCATGACCTGTTGCAAGGCGTCAGCCAACGCCTCGCGAGGCGGCATTCCGGCAGTCCCCATAATCGTCAGTGGCGTGCTGCGCAGTACAGCGGCGGGAAGCGAGATCGTGGGTCCAGCGCTCTCTCCAACCTGGACATAACGGGTCTCGGAACCAATAGCAGCGAATTCCTTGCGCGTGATCGCAGCCAGAAATGCCTCTGCCGGTTGCCCCCACACATAATCGATTACGACCTGAAAGCCTGACGGGCCGGCCTCACGCGCGAATGTCTCGCTCAACTCGTCAGCGGGTGCATCGAGCTGAATAGCTGCATCAGCGCCGTGCTTGTGCAAGTTGCTCAACGCTTCGTGATTCCGGCCTGCGGCAACCACGCGAGCCGCGCCGAGAAGCTTGGCGATCTTTGTCGCCAGCTTACCCGTCACTCCTGTCGCACCAAGGATCAGAACATTTTCGCCGGGCGCCAGTTTTGCGCGGGCAGCAAGCGTCAGCCAGGCAGAGATCCCGGGATTCATGATGGCGGCTGCGGTTTCGTCGGTCAAGGCATCCGGTATTGCAAAGGTAAAAGCGCGCCGAACCACTGCGCGTTGCGCCATCGCACCATAAGGCGGCCGCGGTCCACCGAAGAACACACGGCTTCCATCGTCAAGATGCCCCACTCCATCGATTCCACAGACAATGGGCAGCGCGTGCGCGCTGGCGTAATGCGAGCCGCTGGCCAGCTGCTTGTCGACCGGTTTCAACGCCGCAGCATGAACATGTACGATCACCTCGCCGTCGCCAGCAACTGGTTCTTCGAACGACTCATATCGCGGAGGCTTTCCGAGCGTATGTAGAACGGCAGCATTCATGATCAGACGATTGTACAATCGCTTGCCTCCGCCGAACCTGCTGTTAACGGCTGAAGCCTGCTATCCTGCTCCCTGCGCATGAGTCCCATCCTCACCAGTATCCTGCTGGGCCTGACGGCAGCAGCCGCGAACGTCTTCGGCGGCGCCGTGATCGTGCAGAAGCACTGGGAGCGCAGCTACCTGCGCTACTTCGTGGCGCTGGGCGCGGGGTTCATGCTGGCGACGGCGCTGGTCGAGATGGTTCCTGAGAGCCTGGCGCTGGCCGGACGTAACGGCGCGTTGCTTGTGCTTGCCGGGTATCTGCTGGTCCATTTCTTCGAGCACACCATCACACCGCACTTTCACTACGGCGAGGAGACGCACTCCGACGAATATGTTCACTCGCACCGCCGCGTGTCGGTACTGTTTGGGCTGATGATCCACACTTTCTTCGACGGCATCGCCATTACGGCCGGCTTCCTGGTCTCGCCATTTCTGGGCTGGATCATCTTTCTTGCGATTTTCCTGCACAAAATTCCGGAAGGCTTCACCGTGACCTCGGTGATGCTGGCGAGCGGGCTGAGCAAGGGGCGGTCGTGGTTTGCTTCAGTGCTGTTGGGATTGTCGACATTGGCAGGCGTGTTCACCATGGCAATCGGCAAGCACGCGGTGAGCTATGGATTGCCGGTCGCCGCCGGCGTCACGATTTATGTTGCCGCATCGGATTTGATCCCAGAGGTCAATCGCGAACCCGGTGTCAAGATGGCGCTGGTAGTGTTTATCGGTGTCGCAGCAATGTTTCTGCTGGACCGCCTGGTGCACTTGCTGCACTAGAAGCCCGATAAACTGGTTTATCGGATAAGCTTATCCTTTACTCACTCGAGGTTATCATCATGTTTACAGGATTAGTGGAGGAAGTCGGAACCATCGCGAGCATCGCCGAGAGCGGCGGCAATCACCGCATCACCATCAACGCTCCCAACACGGCGAAGGAACTGAAAGAGGGGAACAGCGTGGCCGTCAGCGGAGTCTGCCTGACCGCGCTCAACATCAAGCCGGAATCTTTCTGCGCTGACCTGGCCGCCGAAACCTGGATGCGGACATCGCTCTCGCGCATCACCCAGAGCGCCCAGGTGAACCTGGAACTGCCGCTTAAAGCCGACGGACGCATGGGCGGCCACATGGTGCAGGGACACGTGGACGGCACCGCGCGTTTTGTGGCGCTCGAGCCAATTGCAAACGCCGACGACTTCTGGCTGCTTCTCGATATTCCCGAGGACCTGGAGAAGTACGTCGTCTTCAAGGGATCGATTGCGGTCGAGGGCATCAGCCTGACGGTTGCGAAGCTGGAGGGCCTGCGGCTCACCATTGCCATCATTCCGCACACCATCAAGATGACGAATCTTGGGTCGTTGAAGGCGGGCGATCCGGTGAACATCGAGACCGACATCGTTGCCAAGTACCTGGAGAAGTGGACGCACCGCGACGAACAAACCGGCTCGCTCACCGTGGACCGCCTGGTGGCGCAGGGGTTCTAGTTGCGAGCGACGAGCTTCGAGCTCAAGCAGAATCCGTTAGCTTGCCTCCTTGCCGCAGGACATGCAAAACCTGCTTCCTGGAACCAGCCCTGTTCCGCATTTTGTGCAGAAACCCTCGAAGGCCCGGATGGTTGGCTGCGTTGTTGTTGCGTTGGCAGCCGCCTGAGCCATGGCCAGCTTTTCATAGGCCCCGTACTGGCCTGCTGCGGACGTGACGCCGCCCTTCGGATTCGGTCCGTATCGGTTGGGCCCGGGAGTGCCATCCAGCACATGGAAGACAAACACCACAATGCCGCCCAAGGGTACAAGAGAGATGAGCAGCCACCATCCACTAAGGTCTGTGTCGTGCAGCCGGCGCACTGATACCGCCAGACTTGGGATGAGCGTGGCCAGACTGTAGCCAAACGCTATTAGAAAGAATGGAAGGAACAAGCCCGGCCTGTGAGTCCGGGGCTGCATGAGTATGCCGGCGATCGCCACGCCCATGATCGGCAGGAGGATGACGAAATTGACCAAGTGGAACATCCAATATTCTTTCCGCCTTGCCCTGCCGGTGAACACGGCATACTTCTTCATCACCTCCAGGTACCAGTACATGATTTCTCCTATGGCGCTTTGTAACCTATGCCGGCATTGTGTGCTGCTGGCGAGCACAAAGGCAACAGAAAATGGCGGTAGTTCCGGGGCAGTATAGGCTTAAGGTGTTTCAAAGAGCGGATGGTGCTCCGGCCGTTGAGCTCCGAAGTAGTGCTCGAAGTCCATCGAGTCGAGCTCCAGGAACTCCTGCACGATGGGCTCCTGGCATTTCGCCATGTCCGCGAAGGTGCCGAAGAAGATAGCCTTGGCTTCGTAGAGAAACACCAACCGGTCAGCCAGCTTTTTGGCCAGCGCCATGTCGTGGGTGACAACGATACTGGTCAACTTCAACTGTTTCTTTAACTTTTTAATCAAATCGCCTAACAGGTGGGCCATTAGCGGGTCGACCATTGTGGTCGGCTCGTCATAGAGCACGGCGTCGGGTTGGGCCGCCAGGGCACGAGCGATGGCCACCGAGCGCTTCATGCCCGTCGACAGATCCGACGGCAGCAGATCGCGAAACTCGCGCACACCCACCATGTCGAGCAAGCCGTCGATGATCTGATAGATCTGCTCTTCTTCCAGACCCCCGCGCTCGCGCAGCGGGAAAGCAACGTTTTCGCCCACGGTAAGCGAGTCGAAGAGCGCGCCATTCTGAAATACCATGGTCACTTTCTTGCGGATACGCTCCATATCTCTTTCGCCGTAATCCGTAATGTCTTCGTAGGCGACCCAGATTCGCCCGCTGTCAGGCTTGAGGAAGCCCATGATGTTGTGCAGCGCAACCGACTTGCCGACGCCGCTCCGCCCCAGAATGCACACCGTTTCGCCGGGCATGACGTCGAAGCTGACGCCATCCAGCACCACATTGCTGCCGAATGCTTTGTGTACGTCATGGAATTCGATATAGGGCTTAGCCTCGGTCACGTCTGCTCACTTCCCTTCTCTGGGTGCGAAGTCACGGGTTCAGAAACAGGCAGTGCTTCGAATTCGTCACGGGTGTTGACGTTGCTGAAGATTGTAGTGGAAAAACCGTTCGCAACGATCTCCTGCTCCGAGAGGTAGCGAGTAGGCATGAGTGCGAACAGCTTTCCAATTTTGTAATCGCCTTTTTGCAGCGCCTGTTCGGCAATGCCGCGCACCTGGCGGCGATAGACGGCGCACAGTGGTTGCAGGCCGCCCAGCGCATCTGGAACCACGATCAGTTCCTCTGCGGCTTTCGCCGTTTGCAGAAGCCAACCGAGAAAGCTCGCCGTCATCAGCGGCATGTCGACGGAAAGCATCAGGTTCAGATCGGTGGTGGTTGCGCCAAGCGCGGCATGAATGCCAGCCAGCGGACCACAATCGGCATAGGCATCTTCGATGACCTCGCCGAACCTGGCATAGCGCTCTCTCGGCCCAACGATGGCGATCCTCTCCGCAACGGCAGCAGCAGTCTGTAGGGCGCGCTCCAACAGGGTTTGACCGCCGAACGAGAGCAGGGCCTTGTCGGAGCCCATCCGCGAGCTACGGCCTCCAGCCAGGATGAATGCGGTCACACCTTTCACGACAGCATGATACCGGAAGGCCGCTCGTCACTGGACGCTTTTCGCCAGAATGATGCTCTACGGGCGATGCCAAGCCAGTTCGAGACCTCATGCGCGATCTAGAAAGTGTGGATCGTGGCGAACCTTGAGCGAACCGATTTCTCCATTCGAATCGAATCGAAACTTATGTATAATCCGCCGATGCAACGAATACCGTGGAGCACAATTGCGCTCGGCTCGCTGTTGCTCATCTCGGCCCGCTCAATAGGAGGACAGAACGTGCAATCTCCGCAACCTGAAAAGTCGAAGCCGCCTGCCAAAATCGAGCAGCGCGGGCGCATCCTTGGAATCGGCGGTGTCTTCTTCAAATCCGCTAATCGTGATCAGACGCGCGAATGGTATGCGAAGCATCTTGGACTCGCTGACAAAGGCCAGGGCGCGATGCTTCCGTGGCGCGAACTCGACGACCCGCAAAAGGAACACGTTACCGTCTGGACTGTTTTTTCCGCCTCCACTAAGTATTTCGATCCCAGCCCCGCACCGTTCATGATCAACTACATCGTGGACGATATGGATGCTTTGCTCGACCGCCTAAAGCAAGAGGGAGTAAAGATTGACCCCAAACGAATGGACGAATCCTACGGTCGCTTTGCCTGGATCTATGACCCGGATGGGAACAAGATTGAGCTCTGGCAGCCGTTGCCGGCAAAGCCCTGAGGTGTGTGCGTGAGAACTAGCTTTCGCGCCGGGTAGTGGAGTAAGAAGCCCGAAATCCGGAGCGGCGAAGGCGCGGAGTCGTGATAGCCCAGCACGTAGCGCAGCGGGGTGCTAAGTTTAGTGGGAAAAGTACCTGAGTCCCCCGGGGCTCTAACGCAGGCTCTAAGGGCCTTCCACTGCACTTACTCCATCATTGTTTCCCTCGTGGCCGCCCTCATCGCGAGGTGTTCTTTCCTCGCCGCTGCTCGCTCTTCTTTATGATTTCGCTCATATCCGCCGCTGGACGTATCTCGACTGTTCCACACTTCAACTTGACCCCCGGAGATTGGGAAATGAGCTGAATTGCGTGATTCAGATCTCGCGCTTCCAGCACCTGAATTCCACCCAATTGCTCCTTGGTTTCCGCGTAGGGACCGTCTGTCACGGCAACCTTTCCGTTCTTCCAACCCACGGTCACCGCCGTGTTGGCGGGCTGAAGAGGTTCCTCAGCGACCAGATGTCCGTTCTTCCGCAGTTCGTCGTTGTAGCTAAAACACTCGTCCAGCATGGTGTTGCGCTCGCTCTCAGACATGTTCTCGAACTTGCCGGGCTCGAGGTATCCCAAACAGATGTATTTCATCCATTCCTCCTTGTCTCCTGTGACTCCTTGTTTCCTGTGACTCGGAGCCGTAGCTCACCGTTCTGTTATCAAATAGTCGTTCGGGAGACCGAAAATCGACAGCCGGTTGTCGGGTGCCCCACACATTCGCGGGTTTCGAATGTGTGGGATCAAGAGTCGGTTGCGCCACTTGTCGGGTGCCCCACTCATTCGCGGGGTTCGAATGAGTGGGTTCCGCGAGTCACAGTCTCCGGTACTTCCCATCACAGACGGGAATGATCTGCCCCCGATACTTTCGGGGCATGACGAGAGGTTTGGAGCGCTGGTATGCCCCCAGTGATATCGAATACCGCGAGACCTGGGCCACCTGCCAAACCCGGCGTATCCTGCAATTTTCTTACAAGTAAGACACTAGTAAAAATCCTACTTTACTTACTTCTTGCTAAAGTAAAAATATTATACTGACGTACTATGAGAACCCCCTTTACCACCCGCATCTCTTCCCGCGGACAGGTCGTCATTCCTGGTCCTGTTCGCAAGGCGCTCGCGCTCGAACCCGGGACGACATTCCTCGTCATCGCGAGAAAAGACACTATCGTGCTTCACCGCCTGCAGGAGCCGCCGTGGCAATTCTTCGATGACATGGTCAAG
>JBEKTC010000026.1:0-21608 GCA_049516475.1 Candidatus Korobacteraceae bacterium
GTTCGTTCATCGGTTTGGGCGTCGGACTGCTGGCTGCGATCGTCCTGGTGTATTTCCTGATTGTGGTGAACTTCCAGTCCTGGCTCGACCCGTTCATCATCATCACAGCGCTGCCGGGCGCGCTGGCTGGTATTTGCTGGATGCTGCTGCTCACCCGCACGACGCTCAACGTGCCCTCGCTGACGGGCGCGGTAATGTGCATGGGAGTAGCAACTGCGAATTCGATCTTAATGATCTCATTCGCGCGCGACCGGATGCGGGCCGGGATCCCCTCGGCCCAGGCCGCCTTGGAAGCCGGTTATACGCGTATTCGTCCGGTGCTGATGACCGCGCTGGCCATGATTATCGGTATGCTGCCCATGTCGCTGGGCTTGGGTGAGGGCGGCGAGCAGAATGCACCCTTGGGGCGCGCTGTCATCGGCGGTTTGCTGTTTGCAACCGTGGCGACGCTGTTCTTTGTGCCGACGGTCTTCGCGATGATTCACGGCCACAGGGAAGCCAGGCAGGCGGAGAGGCAATCGTAGAATAGTGGAGATCATAACGAGGGTTTCGAACATCGGTTTGTGTCAGGCACGTTTTGTCTCCGCGCTTTTGGCTTTGCAATATCAAGGGGCCGACTTTGTGTCAGGGCACGGCTTCAGTCGTGCCGTAGACACGCTCTCAGATTTCGGCTTTAGCCGCTGAGGTCAGGGGCTAAAGCCCCATACTTGTTTCGGCTTCTTCGGCACGACTGAAGTCGTGCCCTGACACAAATCGATTTTGCAGCATGTTGATTGATATTTGCTCGGGACACTCATAGGAAGCGAATGGAAGATCGATACAATCCGACCGGTGATGCCAGGACGCACTCCGAGCCGAGCCACTCTTATCGGGAGCCGCAACGGGGCGCAGACGACCGCGAAGCAGACGGTGACGACGGTCATGCTGCGGCGGAGATCACGCCTCCTCCCAAGCTTGCGCCTGCGCCTCCGCGCCGAGCCCTGCTTTTTATCGGTGTCGTGGTATTGGTGCTCGTCGTAGCCGGCGTGGCCGCCATGCTAATGCGAATCCATGACAGCCATGTGCTGGCGGATGAGACCGAGCAGAACGCAGTTCCCACGGTCGCGGTGGTACATCCCACGGCGGAGAAGCCGAACGAAGAACTGGTGCTGCCGGGCACGTTGCAGGCTTATATCGAGTCTCCCATTTATGCGCGCACCAACGGCTATCTAGTGCGCTGGTACAAGGACATCGGCAGCCACATAAAACAAGGCGAATTACTGGCCGACATCGATACTCCTGAGGTCGATCAGGAGTTGATGCAGGCGCGGGCGGCGCGGCAGCAGGTTGTGGCTGCGATGGACTTGGCCAAGATCAATGCCGATCGTTATCAGGCGCTGCGCAAGACCGATTCTGTTTCCCAGCAGGAGGCCGACACCCAGAGCAGTGGCTATGAGCAGGCGATGGCGAACCTGGCCGCTGCCGATGCGAATGTGCGGCGACTGGAAGAGCTGGAGGGATTCAAGCATGTCTACGCACCGTTCGATGGAGTCCTCACGCGGCGCAATGTCGATCCGGGCGCGCTGATCAACTCCGGCAATGCCGGAGCGTCCGGCCCCAAGGAGTTGTTTGACATAGCCCGTACCGATCCATTGCGCGTCTATATTTCCGTGCCGCAGGCCTATGCTCCGGCCATCAAGACAGGCATGGACGCCGTGGTCACCTTGCAGGAGTTTCCCGGACAGAAATTCATCGGGACGGTCGTTCGTACGGCGGACTCGATCGATACGGTCACTCGCACTTTGCTCACCGAGGTGGACGTTCCCAACAAGGATGGAAAGCTGCTTCCCGGCTCGTTTGGCGAAGTGCACTTCAAGCCCAATATTGACGTGAACAAGGTCACCGTCCCGGTCAATGCCATGTTATTTCGCCGGGAAGGCGCTCAGGTCGCAGTAGTGGGAAGCGACGGCAAGGTGCAGCTACGGCGAATCACCATCGGGCGCGACTACGGCACCACGCTGGAGGTCGTCGGCGGTGTGGATGTAAACGATCGCGTCATCGTGAACCCGTCGGATTCAATCGAAGACGGCCAGCAGGTGAATGTCGCTCCGGAAAAGCAGGGAGGCCAGCAATCGTGAGGCGTTTGAGCTTCATTGTGGCGACGGGCATCCTCGCGTGCGGATTCTTAACTGGCTGCATGGTAGGGCCGAACTACAAGCGTCCGCCGGCTCCGGCTCCGGAGGCCTACAAGACGCAGGCACCGTGGCGCGTTGCCGCACCCAAGGATTCGCTTCCCAAGGGAACATGGTGGGAGGTTTTCAACGATGCTGAGCTCAATAGTTACGAACAGCAGTTGCTCGCGGCGAATCAATCTTTGCTGGCCGCGAAGGACCGGCTGGAAGAAGCCCGCTCGCTGGCGCGCGTGACCTCTGCGGGATTTTTCCCCCAAGCCAACGTGGACCCCAGTGCTACGCGCCAGCGCTATGCGGGTGATCGCCCGGAAGTCGTAACCCTGGGTCGCCCGCTCACACAAAGCACTTACGAGGTCCCTTTTTTCGTGAATTATGAGCCCGACCTCTTTGGCAAGGTGCGGCGGAGCATGCAAGCATCGAATGCGAACCTGCAAGGCAGCGCCTCCGACATGTCCAACGTCCAGCTGGTGCTCACGGCGGAACTCGCGGCTGACTACTTCAGCCTGCGGGAGCTGGATGCCGAAACCCAGGTCGTACAGGAGTCGGTCGCCATTCAACAGAAGGGCCTGCAATTGGTGGTGAGCCGCCACAGTGGCGGTGTCGCCTCTGGCCTCGACTTGGCGCAGCAGCAAACCCTGCTCGATGCCACGGTTTCGCAACTCTACCTGGTGAAGCAGCAGCGTGAGCAGTACGAACACGCCGTTGCCGTCCTGACCGGAAATCCCGCTGCCACCTTCACCGTACCAGTGCGGCCGCTGAATGCGACGCCGGTTCCGGTGCCCTTAGGAGTGCCTTCTGACCTACTGGAGCGGCGTCCGGACATCGCCACCGCGGAACGGCACATGGCCTACGAGAATGCGGAGGTGGGCGTTGCCAAGGCGGCGTTTTATCCGCAGCTAACTCTTTCCGGCGCCGGCGGATTCCAGAGCACAGACATTACCAACCTGATCACCGCGCCCAACGCAATCTGGTCGCTGGGCGGCGATCTGTTGGAGCCCGTGTTCAACGGCGGCCGGAATCGTGCGAACCTGGCTCTTGCCAGACATACCTACGATGAGTCAGTTGCCAACTATCGCGAGGCGGTGCTGGAGGCTTTCCAACAAGTAGAAGATGGACTTACTGGCCTTACTGAGCTGTCGCAAGCGAACTTAAGTCAGAATGCCGCCGTCGCCGACGCCCATCGCGCGCTGGAGATTGCCAACAATCGCTATGTCGGCGGAGTGACCTCGTACCTGGACGTGATCACCGCCCAATCGGCACTGCTTACCAATCAACGATTGGCGACCCAGTTAATGGGGCAGCAGATGGTCACGGAAGTCTATCTGGTGAAGGCACTGGGCGGAGGTTGGGACGCTTCGCAGATCCAGAATGAGCAGGTACATCCGCACGCGACTCAGGCGATACAGCAGTAGAAGCCGCCTCAGAGTCCGCCGCACCCTCAGAAAACGGCGTCGTGAGTTCCCGATATTTCGTATTCACAGACCTGGTCTAACGATCATGGGGGGGCAGTGTTCATTCCGCGGTTCACTCCGACTCGCGGGTTTTCTGCCCACTAATCGCGGTGCCGTGAACCTTCTTAGTAAACGCTTTTTATTGGGTCGGTCGGATTAGAAATCTACTACGCCTTGTGGCCGCCCCGACCGTCGCGGATTTGCCACAAAATTCTTCAATTTCCTCTTGACAGACAATGGTTTAGGAGTACCATACCTCCTAAGTGGTCAAAAGTGGGATGCAGTGGAACAAAACCTGAGCTTTCGGGGATGCGATTGATTCGAAATGGTTTCAGCGCTGAGAGCGCCTCACAGCCAGATCGCTGCTGCCCCGTTGGTTTTGTGATGTTCACCTCCCCGCTGAAAGTTGACGTTAAGGCCGAGCGCTATGTTTCGCGGCACCCATTTAACCCGGCTGGACGACAAAGGGCGTCTCAAGATGCCTGCGGAATTCAAGCGCGAAATCGACGAGAACTACAGCGCGCAATTCTATATCACGAGCTGGGACGGAAAAAGTGCCAAAGTTTATCCCCTGCAGGCCTGGGAAGAGATCGAGCGCAAACTGGCGGCGCTGCCGGAAATGCACAAGACCAAGCAGAAGCTGCTGGAGCGAACCAGCTATTACGGCCAGGCGGTGGAGTTCGACGGACAGGGCCGGCTGCTGATGCCGCAGATCCTGCGCGAGACCGCGAACCTGAAGGGCGAGGTCGCGGTGATGGGCAATTTGAAGCACCTGGTGGTGCGCAATGCCGAAGAGCTCCGCAAGTCGATCGCGGAACCCTTCACTGAGGAAGATGAAACCATCCTCAGCGGACTGGGCATTTAAAGACTGTTGGGTGGTGCGGCGCTTTAGCGCCGCGTAGTAGCGCTCTTTAGATTTTGTCATCACGAGCGGGCTTTAGCCCGCGAGGGATCTGCTTTTCGAACTCCATCAGCGATAGGAGTGAGTGGACAACGAATTTGCAGACGCGAATAGCGCCCCTGGGCGCGGACATGGCAAGACGGCATTTAGCCATGTTCCGGTTCTTTTAAAACCAGCGATCGAATTCCTGGCCGTGCGGCGCGGCGGGACCTACATCGATTCGACTCTGGGCTTGGCTGGACATGCCTGGGAAATCGCAAGACGCTTGGGCGCAGAGGGTCATTTGATCGGCTTCGATAAGGACCCGGCAGCGTTGGAACGCACGCGCGAGCGGCTGATGAAGCCGCCGGCGGAAATGGCTGCGGACTGGCCGAAGATTGAGTTGGTCCATGCCTCCTTCGCCGATGTGGCGCAGCATGTGGCGGCAAAATCCGCCGACGGATTGCTCGCCGACCTGGGCGTCAGCTCCATGCAACTGGAGAATGCCGCGCGCGGATTTAGTTTTCAGGCGGAAGGCCCTTTGGATATGCGGATGAACACGCACTCCGGGCTGACCGCCGAACAAGTGGTAAATCGCTTCGACGAGCGCGAGCTTGCCGACGCGATTTACGAATTCGGTGAGGAAAGGAGGTCGCGGAGAATCGCCAGAGCCATTGTTCGGGCGCGGCCGATTCACACCACCGCAAAATTGGCGGAGGTGATTTCGGCCGCGGCCCGGCCAATGAACCAGGCTGAGCGGCGGATTCATCCGGCGACCAGAACTTTCCAGGCACTCCGAATTCTGGTGAACCGTGAACTCGATGACCTGAAGATGCTGCTGAGTAAAGACGCAGCTCCGCAGGTCCTGAAGCCGGGCGGCAGGTTGGTGATCATCAGCTTCCACTCGCTGGAAGATCGCATCGTGAAAGATGCGCTGCGGGATGGGGCTCGCGACGGTTTGTATCGCGTGCTGACGAAGAAGCCGGTGATTGCCGACGAGGAAGAGATCGACCGCAATCCGCGCTCGCGTAGCGCGAAAATGCGGGCCGCGGAGCGAATGTAGCGAGCGGTGGAAGCTCTGGCCTTTAGGCCAGAGATCAAAAGTCGCCTTATGGTTTCGAGCCGGCTTTGGCCGGCGGCAGACGAGATTTCGCGCTGGTTGTTTCATTCTTGCAACTCCCACAATGAGGGATTGCGGAAAAGCTGTGAGTAATGTGGATAACTTTTGGGCGAGGCAGAAAAGTCTGCCCCAGTATCTGACAATGTGGTACCCGAACGTAAGACGCACCTAACCGTTCGGCAGGAGAGAGCGATGGCAGCTGGAGTTCTTTACCCGACCATGGCGCAAGCTGGTGACTGGAACGAGCCGGCGGCAGCGCAGCCCCGCGGCATGTTCCTGGGCACGCCGGAGATCTACTTCACCAAGCGCATCGACAACTCGCGCGTGGTCCAGATCACCGATCCCAAGCGCCGACGCGAGATGATTACCTTCGGCATCATGCTGGGCGTTCTGTTCCTGATGGCGATGGTGTACGTCTGCCAGCATTTCAGCGCCATCGAGTACGGCTACAAGATTGAGCAACTGAAGGTGGAGCGGGACACCATTGCGGAGTCGAACCGCGCCTTGAGCCTGGAAGAGGCCTCGCTGAAAGACCCCTCGCGCATCGACCGCCTGGCGCGCGCCTTGGGCATGCAGCATCCGGTAGACGGACAGTGGCAGCCGATGGATACGGCGTCATCGGATTCAGCCCCACCGGTGATAGCCAAGGCCAGCGGGATTATGGTGGTGTCGGCCCTGCAGTAAGCCGCAGGACATTGCGTGCGGGCTTTTGTCCGCCGTGAGACAACATCGCAGGTTCCAGCGGCGGTCCCACAACGGACCGCCTTCTCCACCTAAACGCAGCACGACGGAGTAACCGGGGAATGCGGGCAAGCGCACCCAAGACGCCTGGTCGACGGCTCTACATTTTCGCAGCGCTGCTTTTCGTTTGGGTCCTGGTTATCTGTTTCCGCCTGGTGCGTCTGCAGGTCGTCAAGTACGGCGACTTCGTGCAACGGGCGCAACGCCAGCAGAACCGCACCATCCCAGTCCAGCCTCGTCGCGGAAATATTTACGATCGGAATGGCTACGCGCTGGCCATGTCGATTGATGTCGACTCCGTCTTCGCCGTGCCCAGCGAAGTTCACGATCAGGAAACCACCGCGGTCATCCTGGGCCGAGTGCTGGACATGGCCCCGCAGGAGATCGTGGCCCGGCTGCAGTCCAATCGCAACTTCGCCTTCATCAAGCGCAAGATTGACGAGGAAACCGCCAACCGCGTCCGCGAGCTGAACCTGCGCGGCATCTACTTCCGCAAAGAACCGAAGCGCTTCTATCCCAAGCGCGAACTTGCGGCCCAGGTGCTCGGCTACGTTGGCATGGACGACGAAGGCCTGGGCGGCCTGGAGCGCCAATTCGATGACGATCTGCGCGGCATTCCGGGCCAGGAGCTGATCTCGATTGACGCCCGCCGCAAGTGGTTCAGCCGAGTGGAGAAGCCACCTGATCCAGGACAAAACCTGGTGCTGACCATCGATCAGACCATCCAGTACATCGCCGAAAAGGAACTGGATCAGGGGATGGCGGATACCAAGGCGATCGCCGGAACGGTTGTCGTAGAGAATCCCCGCACCGGCGAAATCCTGGCGCTGGTGAACCGGCCCACCTTCAATCCGAATGTCTTCAATAGCGTTCCCACAGAAGCGCTGAAGAACCGCGCAGTCAGCGACATTTACGAACCCGGTTCGGTGTTCAAGATCGTCACCTATTCCGCAGCCATCGATCAGCACGTGGTGACGCCGGACGACAAGGTGGATTGCCAGCACGGTTCGATCAACGTGTTTGGAATGCAGATCCACGACCACGAGAGCCTGGGCGTGATCACCATCGCCGAAGCGCTGGCGCACTCCAGCGACGTTGCGGCCATCAAGGTCGGCATGAAGCTGGGCGACCAGCGGCTTTACCACTACATTCACGATTACGGCTTCGGGCAACAGACGGGTATCGAGTTGCCTGGCGAGACGCGTGGCATGGCCAAGCCGGTGAACCGCTGGTCGAAGGTGTCAATCGGCGCTATCTCGATGGGACAGGAGATCGGCGTCACGCCGCTGCAAACCATTTCTCTGGTCTCGACCATCGCCAACGACGGTGTCTATACACCGCCGCGCATCGTAGCCGGCGAGCTTCCGCCTGACAGCAAGGCGCTGCCCGTCGTCTTCCATCCTGCGCAGCAGCACCGCGTAGTCTCCGCCATGACCGCGGTGCAGATGAAGAAGATGATGGAAGGCGTGGTCCTGTTCGGCACCGCGCGGCGGGCAATTCTCGAGGGCTACACCATCGCCGGCAAGACCGGCACGGCGCAGAAAGTGGAACCCGGCACCGGAGCCTATTCCAAGACCAAGTACGTGGCCTCGTTCATCGGCTTCACGCCGGTGAATACTCCAGCGATCACCATTGCCGTGATCCTTGATTCGCCCGTTGGGCTGCACCAGGGCGGACAAGTTTGCGCTCCCGTCTTCAAGCGAATTGCGCAGCAGGTACTGGAATATCTCCATGTGCCGCACGACCTCGACGTGAAAACTGCACAGCGGCAGACACTGCTGGCCACCGCGAAAGACAGCGACTTGACCGACGAATCGCCCGATCATCTGGGCGCGCCGGTAGAGGAGGATGCGACCAGCGCAACGAGCACGACCGCGAATGCAACTCAGCCCACAAATGCAAATCAGCCCGCCCCAACCGCCGAGGCGAAGCCTGTGGCAACGGCGCTTGCGCAGCCTGCAACTGAGACGGCGCTCACGGGGACCGTCGCGCCGACCAGCCAGTCAGTAACAGCTCCCCCCAACGGCACCGTGATTTTGGACGTGGACAGCGGGACAGTGGTGCCGTCTTTCCTGGGCAAGCCGTTGCGCTTAGCGGTGGAGATCGCGCAGCAGTCGGGGCTGGAGATCAACGCCATCGGCAGTGGCATCGCACGCGAACAATGGCCAGCTCCCGGCAGTCGTTTGACCTCGGGAGAACACATCACCGTGCGGTTCGGCCATTAGGAGAAAATCGACAACTCTAACGACCTTCACCTCGGGGAGCATTCCCGTCCGGAAGTCGCACGTTCAGGGCCGGGCTTCATAAACTATGTTGAAAGGCGTTTCCGTCGCCCGCCGGAAACGACTGAAACCGGCCGACGTCACCACTTCTCGTATGCGGGCTTCTCCGGATTGCGCGCCCAAACACAATCCAACTTCCTGCGATCGTGAGCAGGGCGTGCACAGCAGTGTGGAGAATGAATAGTAGACCCGGCCTACGGGATTCAGATTGTCCTTCAACTCGTTATTCGCGAATGGTTCCACGATCATCCACGTGCCATCGTCCCGCAGGGAGCGTCGAACGTGGGCGGCGGCGCCAACCGGATCTCCCATGTCATGCAAGCAATCGAACACCGCGACGAAGTCGTAGTCCTTTCCCGGATACGCCTTGGCCGTGGCCTGCTCGAACGTGACCCGATCGGCAACCCCTTCGCGTTTGGCAGAATCGCGCGCTGCTTCGATCGACTTATCGTGGTAATCGAATCCGAAGAAGTGAGACTTAGGAAATGCCTTCGCCATCAATACTGTGGAAGAGCCTTTCCCGCAGCCTACGTCGGCCACGCGCGCGCCGGATTCGAGTTTTTCCTTCACATCAGTGAGCGCGGGAATCCAGGAGCTCACCAGATTGGCGGCGTAACCCGGACGGAAAAATTTCTCGCACCCGTGAAACACGCCGTCATCATGTTCGTGCCAGCCCATCCCCGCTCCGGTGCGGAACGAGTCGGCGATTCGCGGAACCGCTGCCAGCGATCCGAGAGCCAACTGGAACGCGCCGGGCAGATATGCCGGGCTATCTTCATTGGCCAGGGTAAAGGCCTGTTCCTCGGTGAGACTGAACTGGTTAGTTTTTTCGTCGTACGTGACATAGCCGCCCGCGGCCTGCGAGGACAGCCATTCCCGCACGTAGCGTTCGTCTGTTTCGGTTTTGGCGGCGAGCTCGGCGGAAGTCATCGGATGCTCAGCGAGTGCCTTGTACAGCCCCAGCCTCTCCCCGATTACTACCATCCCGGTACCTACTGCTGCACCGAGATCTCCGACAAACCGCCCGATAAAAGCATTGAGCTTGTCCATGTCGATCGCCATCGTTGTCCTCCTTTCGACAAGGCTTAGAATTTTAGCTCACTTCGCCCAACAGACTCCAGGCCTTAAGTGCTTTTAGGAGGTTGCCGAAAAAGTCCAGTTTGTGAGTCATGTGCCGCCGGCTGAAGCCGGCTCGGGATCGAAAATAAAGCACTTAGACGCTAGCCTAAAGGCTAGCTCTACCCGAACAGCGCAAAATCGCGACTTTTTCAGCGGCCTGTGAAGTCGTGCGCTGACACAAAGCGTTCGGAGGTACAGGTTTTCAGCAGCCTGCTAGAGCGTCAGGATTGGGTCTTTTTTCCGGCGACCAACTTCTTGCGCAGATCTTCGATGTAGTGATCGGTCATGCCAGCGATGTAATCGCAGACCACGCGAGGCACTTTCTCGTTCTGCGCTCGTTCCCGATAGGCGTGGGGCAAGGCTTGCGGCTGCGCAATCAGGTGATTGAATACTTCGGTGATGACTTTCTCCGCCTGACGCTTCTCGGGCTCCAACGACTTGCTGTTGTACAGTGCTTCATAAAGAAAGCTCTTGGCCTCGCGCCGCTCTGCTTCTACCTCGGGGCTAAAGCCTGCCAACCGCCGAGAGCAATAACGCAACTCTTCGAGGCTGCCAATGCCAGCTTCCTGAACGGTCCGCTGCGTGTTATCGATCAGGTCGGTAACGAAGCGGTTCAACACGCGTTTGAGTGCTTCGTTGAACTTCAGCTTCTCGGGTGCGTCGGGATATTTCGCTTCGGCCTCAACGTAATATCTCTCGAACACGCGGATGCGCTCACGCATTTGCGGCAACTTCAGCAGTCTGGCCTCGAAGCCGTCATCCAGGTCGGCGGTGCTGTAGGCAATCTCGTCGGTGAGATCGATGAGTTGCGCCTCCAGCGGCGGCCGCAAGTCGAGAAGATATTCGGCCAACTCCGGGTGCTCTGCCTCGGCGTAATCATGCGAGTGCTTGATGATGCCCTCGCGGACTTCGAACGTCAGGTTCAGTCCGTGGAACTCAACGTAGCGAAGCTCCATCTCTTCCACGGTGCGCAACGCCTGCAAATTGTGATCGAAGAACTCGCCGTGCTGGCGCATCAGCAGGTCCAGCGTGCGCTCGCCTGCATGTCCAAACGGCGGATGCCCGATGTCATGCACCAAAGCCAGCGCCTCGGTGAGATCGACATTGAGATTGAGTGCGGCGGCAATGGTGCGCGAGATCTGCGCCACTTCCATGGTGTGGGTCAGGCGCGTGCGGAAGTGGTCGGAGTAACGGCGGGTGAAGACCTGCGTCTTGTTCTCCAGGCGGCGAAAGGCGCGAGCATGGATGACGCGGTCGCGATCACGCTGGAAAGGGTTGCGATAAGGATGCGACGGCTCTGGATAGCGGCGCCCGCGCGAATCCTCAACGCGGACGGCATACGGGGCGAGCATAAGCGCAGTGTATACCTGCCGGCGTCAGTCCCCTGCCGCAATCGCCGGCGCGATGTCTTCCACGTCCACCAGCTTGGTGGGATACTTGCCGGTGTAGCAGGCGGTGCAATAGACCTTTTCGTCGCCCTCGCCAGCCGCCTTGCGCAGACCCTCCAACGAGAGATAGGCCAGCGAGTCCGCACCAATGTATTCGCGAATTTCCTCGACCGACTTGTTGGCCGCAATGAGCTGGTTCTTGGACGGAGTGTCAACTCCGTAGTAGCACGGCGAGATGGTCGGCGGGCAGGAGATGCGCATGTGCACCTCTTTCGCGCCTGCGTCGCGCACCATGCGGACGATCTTCTTGCTGGTGGTGCCGCGCACGATGGAGTCGTCGATGAGCACGACGCGCTTGCCGGCCAATACATGGCGCACCGGATTCAGCTTCAGCTTCACACCGAAGTCGCGCACCCGCTGTTCCGGCTCGATGAAGGTACGCCCAACGTAGTGGTTGCGGATCAATCCAAACTGCACGGGGATGCCGCTTTCGTGCGAGAAGCCCATCGCCGCGGTCACGCCAGAGTCGGGCACGGGGACTACGATGTCGGCGGTCACAGGAGACTCGAGAGCAAGCTGGCGGCCCATGGCGTCGCGCGACTGCTGCACCGCGCGTCCGAAGACCATGCTGTCGGGCCGCGAGAAATAAACATGCTCGAAGATGCAGCTCGATTGCGGTTGCTGCGGCGAATAGAAGCGCGAATGCACTCCTTCCGGGCCGACGATGACCAACTCGCCCGGCTTGACTTCGCGCTCGTAAGTCGCACCGATCAGATCGAAGGCGCAGGTCTCGGAGGCGAAAACAACTGTGTCGGCGCGGTGAGCCTCCTGGCCGGAAATGCGGCCCATTACCAGCGGCCGGAAACCCCGGGGATCGCGCGCTGCGAAAACCCGATCGCGCGTGAGCATGACCAGCGAAAACGCGCCTTCCAGGCGGCGCAGCGAATCGGCCATGGCGTCCGCCAGCGTCTCCTCGCGCGAGCGCGCGATCAGGTGAACGATGACTTCAGTGTCGCTGGTGGTCTGGAAGATGGAACCCTGCTGGTCCAGTTGGCCCCGGACTTCAAGCGCGTTGGTGATGTTGCCGTTGTGGGCCAGGGCGATCTTGCCCTTATTGCACTCCACCATGATGGGCTGAGCGTTGAGCAGCGCCGAATCGCCGGTGGTGGAGTAGCGTGTGTGCCCGATAGCCAGCGAGCCGGGAACGCGCGCCAGCACGTCGGCTGTGAAGATGTCTGAGACCAGGCCCATCGACTTGTGCAGACGAAGCTGCTCGCCGTCGGACGCCGCGATTCCCGCCGATTCCTGTCCGCGATGTTGCAGCGCATACAGGCTGAGGTAGGCGAGCTTCGACGCTTCGGGATGGCCGTAGATGGCCACCACCCCACATTCTTCGCGTAACTTATCGTCAGTTGTCAGTTGCATGGCGTTTGCGCAAGCTTCTTCCACGACCAGAGTGTCGCCGGCTGAAGCCGGCTCGAAAAATTCAAAGGGCCTGGGACGCTGGCCTAAAGGCCAGATCTACCCGAAACACAGCTTCGCCGGCTCTGCCCACGTTACCTAACTCTTCTGCAGCGGCCCCGGAACCAGTCGCTCTTCGGTTTCGGTGTGGAGAGCGCGCTCCAGGGCGCCGGCCCATACATCGCGCAATTCCGACACGTTCGCCGCAGCGGCAACTACTGCTGCTACGCAGATTTCTAACCTGTCCGGGACCGTTTCCCCGATCGACTCCGCCGAGAGGCCAAATTGTACCGCTAATTGTTGGATTCGCCCCACGTTTAGCGGGTCGCAGGAAATCAGGATTCGACTGGCGTCCTCGCCAAACAAAACGAACTCCGGCACTAAGCCGTAGGAACTAAGGTCCACCTGCGCCCCAATGCCGCGCGCGAAGCCGCATTCGGCCAGCGTCACTGCCAATCCGCCCTCCGAACAGTCTTTGGCCGACTCAATCAGCCCCTGATTAATCATCTCCACAATCGCCTTCTGCAGAGCAGCTTCCTTCTCCAGTTCCAGGGACGGCGGGAAGCCCCAAATCCGGCCGAGGATCTCCTTGGCATACTCCGACGAACCAAACTCCGCCTCGACATCCGACGTGTCACCCGGCTCACAGCCGCAGAGCACGACCAGAGCACGGCCCATCTCGCGGAAGTGCGGGCCGACGGCTTTATGCACATCTTCCATGATGCCGACAACGCCGATCACGGGCGTCGGATAGATGCCTTCGCCCAGCGTCTCGTTATAGAAACTCACATTGCCGCCGGTTATGGGCGTCTCCAGCTCTTCACAGGCCTTTGTCATGCCGTCAATGGTCTGCGAGAACTGCCACATGATGTGCGGCTTTTCCGGATTGCCGAAGTTCAGGCAGTTGGTCGCCGCGATGGGCGTCGCGCCGGTGCACGCCACGTTGCGCGCCGACTCCGCCACGGCGTGCATGGCGCCGAGTTTGGGATCGAGATAGCACCAGCGGCTATTACCGTCGAGTGCCATAGCCAATCCGCGCTGTGTTCCCTTCACGCGGATCACGGCGCCTTCGCCGCCCGGACCCTCGACCGTGTTGGTCTGCACCATCGAGTCGTACTGTTCGAAGACCCAGCGCTTGGAGCAGATGTTCGGGCTGGCCAGCAGACGCTTCAGCTCATCGGTGAAGTCGGCCTTCTCGCCGAGCGCGACGTCGTCCGGAACTTCGCGCGGCACAGGCGGTTCCCAGCGCTCCAGCGGCCGGCGATAGAGCGGCGCGTCGTCCGTCAGCGCCGCATTGGGAATTTCCGCGACCACGTTGCCGTGTTCCAGCACCCGCATCGTCGGCTGGCCGGTAACGCAACCAATCGTGACCGCGTCGAGTCCCCACTTCTGGAAGACGCGGAAGACTTCGTCCTCGCGTCCTTTTTCGGCGACCAGCAGCATGCGCTCCTGCGATTCGCTCAGCATGATCTCATAGGGCGTCATACCGGTCTCGCGCTGGGGCACCAAGTCGAGTTCGATCTCCAGCCCGACGCCGCCGCGTCCGCCCATCTCGCAGGTTGAGCAGGTAAGTCCCGCCGCGCCCATGTCCTGAATGCCGACAACTGCGCCGGTCTGCATCGCCTCCAGGCAAGCCTCCAGCAGCAGCTTCTCCAGGAAGGGATCGCCCACCTGCACGTTCGGCCGCTTGGCTTCCGATCCTTCGCTGAACTCTTCGCTGGCCATGGTGGCTCCGTGAATGCCGTCGCGGCCAGTCTTCGAGCCGACGTAGATGACCGGATTACCTTCGCCCGCAGCCTTGGCGTAAAAGATCTGGTCGCGCCGCACCAATCCCAGCGCAAACGCGTTGACCAGCGGATTGCCGGAATAGCAGCTTTCGAACTTCACCTCGCCGCCGACGTTGGGCACGCCAAAGCAGTTTCCGTAGGACGCGATCCCGCTCACCACGCCCTCCATCACGGAGTGGTTCTTGTGCAGGGTCGCCTGGTCGATCACGGGTGCGCCGCCCTGATCGCCCTCGGGTGCCCCACTCTTGTCCCCATCTATTGGGGACAGGGTGGGCATGGTGATCGGCCCGAAGCGCAGCGAATCCATGATGGCGACCGGACGCGCGCCCATGGTGAAGATGTCGCGCAGAATTCCACCGACGCCGGTGGCCGCACCCTGGAATGGCTCAATGAACGAAGGGTGATTGTGCGACTCAATCTTGAAAGCGCAAGCCCAGCCGTCACCAATGTCGATGATGCCGGCGTTCTCGCCCGGGCCTTGCACCACGCGGCGGCTATACGTCGGCAGACGCTTCAGGTGAACGCGCGATGATTTGTAGGAGCAGTGCTCGCTCCACATCACGCTGAAAATGCCCAGCTCGGTGAAAGTTGGTTCGCGGCCCAGCGCTTTCAGGATGCGGTCATACTCCTCCGCCGAGATACCGTGGTCGCGTAGCAATTCGGGAGTGATAGTGGGTTCTTTGGCGAGGCTGGGAGCACTTTCCAATGAGTTCATGGCCAGGAAGGAAGTTCTATTGTCGCACGCGGGATGGGCTTAGGGAAGCATTTGTAGAGATGGGTCATAATGGCGATTCAGACACCGCACCGGGACCTAAATCGCCTGTTCCGCGTTGCCGCCGCATTCTCCGGCCCGCGCTACTTTGCCTTTTGCCCTCTCGCGCAGCTTCCGCCTTGCACAGAGGTCAACGCTCCATCCGCTGCTTTGAGGGTCTGGTTCCAGCAAGCGCCGTCGGAATTCGAGTACTGATAGGTCTCCGAGTTCGTCTGGTTGCTGGTGGTGTAATTGCCGGACGAGTCTACCGACAGCGTATCGGTCGGGGAAACCTTGTCCAACAAGCTGCTGGAATACGTGGGCGAGCCATTCAACTCCACCAACACGTTCCTGCTGAAACTCTGGTTGATCTGGGTGGACTGCACATAAGAACCATCGGAATTGGCAGTGTAGGCGTAATTGATTCCCAGCGGCCACGCATACTGCGTCGTGTTGGTAGTAACGTTGCTACCTGCTGTAGTGGTGGTAGCGGAAGAGATGTTGGTGATCTGTCCGATGAATTGGTTGTCGACCAGGCCACTTGTCGGCACGTAATACCGCTGTCCATTGTTGAAGTCGATGCTCTGCACCACCTTGGTATCCACCATGCCATGCGAAGTCTGGACGTAGCCTTCCACGGTGAAGCCACGGGTGGAGTTGACTGAGACCGGCCCGGCAGCGTAGTTGCTGTTGGTGACGATGTTCTCAGTCACGACAGGATCGGGCTGCCCGACCGTGTTGGTGGTCACCGCGCCCGTCACTTGCATCGAACCCAGGTCCTGATACAACAGCAGATTCGCCGTCGCAGAGAAATACTGATCGGCGTTGTATACGCTGACCGCGACCGTGTGCGGCTGGCCATTGCTGAACACGCTGGCAAAGGGAGTGAGGTCGACGCGGTAGGGTTCGAAATTGAGCGTTTTTACGCCGGGAATCGGCTGCCACAGGAAGGGATCGATGCCGCCGGTGAAGATCCAGGGATAAATGGGCGCAACCCCCGCCGACGTTCCATCGATGCTGACTTCGGCTTCGCGGAAGCCGGTGTTGGGGCAGGAGTCTAACTCACCGGCAAGATCAGTGGGAGCGCAGACATACCAGAACTCGTCGTCCTGCTGGCCTTGCGCGAAGACTTCAAGATAGGCGGCCTCGACATTGGTCGGCATGGTAAAGGTTCCGGTCAGCTGGTCGGTTGACGAATTCAACGTGACCGTTCCGCCGGTCGGGCCAGCCGACAGCGGCAACACCATATTCGCTGCGGGCGGCGGATTCTGACCCTGCGCCAGCGGATAAAACTGAAGATAGGCGCTGCCATGATAATGGCTGGTGTACTGATTGTTGACCAGGTTGAAGAGAATGGCGGTGCCCTGCTGCGGTATGGCGAACAGCGGGCTCAGTTCGGTCAGGTTGCTTTCCGTGTGCCAGCTGCGCACAAAGTTCCCCGAGGGCTCGGCTGTGGTGCCGAAAAAGATCACATTGCCGCCCAGCCAGATGTTGGTGGTGCGATCGTATTGCACGCCAGCGTCCACGGACCAATCCGCCTCAAACACCACTGCGGCCCACGGGCCCGGACATCCGGACGGCGGGGTGTAGCTGAAAGGCCGGGGATTGAAATCATCGAAATCGAAGTTCTGGAACAATGTCACGGTACAGGGAGTGGTGCCAGGCCGCGGCACGGGCGCGTTGGCGGTAACCGTGTTAGGCGAGCCGACGACAGGCATGCTGGGAGCAACATAATTTTGCGCGAAAGCCGCACAGGCCAGCAGCAATGTCGCAGCGGCGAGGAAGACGATTCGAATTGCCTGGAACAAGGAAGACCGGGACATAAGAAAACTCCTTCGGCTGGACACGCAGCACGGACGCGCCACGAATTCCAATAGGATAGAGCGTTTCGTACTGCTTCTCAAGCGGGACGAAAACTTTTCCCGGGATCGGAAAACCAAAACAGGTTTTAGCTATTGAACTCTTGTGAAGTATGGACCCTATACTTCCAGCGCGCCGGTCAATTCGCTGATCTTTTCGACGCGATGCTCGAGGCACCACTTCTCGAGCGAGTCGACTAACGTCTCGCAGGCGCAGGGGTCCCAGAAATTTACCGTACCGACTTCAATGGCGCTGGCGCCGGCGAGCAGGAACTCAATCACATCTTCCGCGGTGCTGATGCCGCCTATTCCGACGACCGGTATCTTCACCGTCTTCGCCGCTTCCCACACCATGCGCACGGCAATCGGTTTGATGGCGGGACCGGACAAGCCTGCGGTGATGTTCGAGATGCGCGGCTTGCGGGTTTCCGCATCGATGGCCATCCCGACAAAAGTATTCACCAGGGAGATTGCGTCGGCGCCTGCTTCCTCGGCGGCGCGCGCCATCTCAGGAATGCTGGTGACATTGGGCGAGAGCTTCACGATGAGCGGACGCGTTGCAATCTTCTTTACGGCGCTGACCACGTCAGACAACATCCGCGGATCGCTGCCAAACGCAATGCCGCCACACTTCGTGTTCGGGCAGGAGACGTTCAGTTCATAGCCGGCGATACCTTCGCCATCGTTCAGGATGCGAACAACGTCTTCATATTCGTCCTGTGAGTGTCCAAAGACATTGCACAGAAAAGCGATGTTGCTGATCTTCCGCAGCAGCGGCAGCTTCTCTTCCAGGAACGCGCGCGCGCCAATATTTTGCAAGCCGATAGCATTCAGCATTCCTGCGGCGGTTTCGAACAGGCGAGGCGGAGGATTGCCCGCCATCGGTTCGCGCGACAGACCTTTGGTGACGAAGCCGCCCAGGCGGCTCAGAGTCACGACGTCCTCAAATTCCACTCCGTAACCAAAGCTGCCGCTGGCGGCGAGTACCGGATTCTTGAAGGCGATCCCGGCAACGTTGACGCTCATGTCGAGCGCGGGCTTGGGAGCAGGGCTCACAGCGCTCGCCTCTCGCGCGGAATCACGACCGGTTGCCGTACGCTAGCCGTCCGCTCCAGTTTGTCCCAGGCGAAGCCGCGGCCTTCGACGGCGCGGCGCAGGGTCTTAAAGAGCACCAGCGAGAACAATTGCCGGTAGGCGAAGCGCTGCAGCCAGACGTGGGCCAGCAGCAGGAAATCGCGCTTGCCGCCGGGCTGCTGGCGTTCCAGAGTGAAAGCCAAGCTGGAGGCAATGAAGTCGATCACCATGAAGAGCGCGAAGTACAGTACCAGCTTGTGGAAGTCGGCTGGGTTCGCCGACTCGGGATGACGGTACTTGTCCACGAAATAGGTGATCGTACCGACGGCGAACATGATGTCGATGAAGGGCGAGACCAAGGGCAGCAGGATTTGGAAGATCACCATGTTCGGTATGGCAACCCAGCCCAGCGCGCCTTTCTGCTTTATCGCCCCACGATGCTTCCACACCGCCTGCATGATGCCGAAGGACCAGCGAAAGCGTTGCCGCATCAGGCCGTTCGCCGTGGTGGGAGCTTCGGTGTAGGCCAGCGCGCGGTCCTCGTAGTTCACCCAGTAACCATCTTGCAGGAGAGCCATGGTGAGGTCGGCATCTTCGGCAACGGTGTCGCGCTGATAGCCTCCAGCAGCACGGACGGCGGAGGTGCGCCAGGCCCCGATCGCGCCCGGAACGACGCTGACCGCATTCAGTGTGTTCAGCGCGCGGCGCTCGAAATTCTGGCTGGTTATATATTCCAAAGCCTGCCAGCGCGTCCACAGATTCACGCGATTGCCCACCTTGGCATTGCCGGCCATGGCGCCAACTTTGGGATTGCTGAAGTGCGGCACCAGTTTGGAAATTGCGTCGGGCGCGATGATGGTGTCGGCGTCGATGCCGATGAACATTTCTTCCGTCACCTGCTCCAGCCCGTAATCGAGCGCATCAGCTTTGCCCGAGTTCGCCTTGGTCAGCACGGTAACGCGCCCGGCGGCAATCTCCTTGGCGAAAGCGGCACGAGTGACCTCGAGCGTCGCGTCCTCCGATCCATCGTCAATTACGATGACGCGCAGCTTAGGGTAATCGGATTCCAGCACCGAGCGCACGGTGCGTTCGATGACCTTCTCCTCGTTGTAAGCCGGGATAAGCACGGCGACGGCAGGACGGTAATTCGGATCGTCAGTGCGGCGCCGGCAGCGATCGTAAATTGCGAGCACACCGACCAAAATCAGGCGTCCGCTCATCAGCACGTCGCCCACGAAGAAGACAAAGATGATGAACGATTGCACCAGTCCGAAGAGTGAGAAGTTCAGACTGTCGACCCATGCCGCCCAGCGCTCATTCGTGGTTATGGGAGGCATGACGTCAGCCCGGGTCTTGCCCATCAGATCAGAAACCGGCACAACCTGGTAGCCGCGTTCTTTGAGGCCATTGAGAATCATGCCCAGCGCTAACACCGTCTGACTGCGGTCGCCTCCCCCGTCGTGAAAAAGGATGACGTTGCCGCAGCGCACGTTGCCGGGCGCACAGGGAGGCAGATTGGCCAGCACGTCGGCTGCAATCTCGTCAGCCGAGCGCCGCGGACTGTCGCGCCAGTCGTTGGGATCGATTTTCTCGCCCACCGTGATATAGCCCAGGTCTTGCGCCAACTCCAGCGGCCGGACCTGGTCGGCCGTGTCGGGGGCTTCATCGATGGCATACGGTAGCCGGAAGAGTACCGGCTTCACTCCCAGCTTCCCCTCGAACAGGCGCTCGGTAAGGTTCAGCTCCACTTCGAAATAACGCTTGGAGATGTTGCTGATGTCGGGATGGGTGAAGGTGTGGTTGCCGATCTCGTGGCCTTCGTTGAAAATGCGCTTGGCGATGCCGGGATATTTTTCCGCCTGGGCGCCAATCAGGAAAAATGTGGCCTTGGCGCCCTTGTCCTTCAGCACATCGAGGATCTTGGGCGTCCACTCCGGATCGGGACCATCGTCAAAAGTGATGGCTACTTTCTTCTCTTGCGTACCTCCGTACATGTCGACCACATAGGGCGAAGGCAGCGTCTTGAAAATTTCATCGCTCACCAGGTTAGTGTTGGGATCGACCGTTATGCGCCGTTCGCCGGCCGCCGGTCGCGACTGAATGCGCAGGATCTCGCCCTGGCCTTCGATATCCACGTCCTGACCGGGCGGAACTATGTCCAGTTTGGTAGTGGCGGCAGCCTCGAACGGTTTGTCCCACACCGCCCATAGAGAGCGATCTTCCGATCCCAGACGCCAGAGCGCGAAGGTGTCGATGCCCAGCGCATGTGCCGCTCGCATCTGGTTCAGCGCGGTGACACCATCCAGAAACCAGACGTCGTGACGAATGTTGTTGTCGTCAAGATAGGCGAAGTGCGGATTCATGGCATCGTCATCGAAGTTGATATCAGTTTCAGATTCCGAAGCCTCCAGCCATGCTTCCTGCGCCGACACATTGTGGATACTTTCCGGTGGCGTTCCCGGCTTCTGTCCTGTCTTCATGGCCCAGTCGTAGCCATAGTTGGCGACGGCGCAGATAATCTTCTCTTTAGGAATGACCTTCAACGCGTCCTGCATGTTCTTGACGAACCAGTCCTGACCGGCGACCGCTCCCGGATCGCCTCCCGGATAATGCTGGTCGTAGTTCATCAGGATGAGGCCATCGGCAAGCTTCGCGATGCCCGAATAGTCGAAGTCCCTGTCGTTGACCGGCACGGCAATGTACAGCTTCATGCCCTGGCCGTGAAGATCGGAGGACAGCTCCTCCACAAGCTGACGGTAATCGTCACGCGAGCTGTCGGGAAACGCCTCGATGTCAAGCGTGATGCCCTTGTATTGATCGGTGGCGAGGAACGTCATCAGCTCGTGCCGGAACCGCTGGCGCGCCGCCGGATCTGCCATGAACTGCACGGTCAAATCGGGATTCCACTTGTTGACCACGGGATCGAAGTTGTTGACGAGAGGAAAGACTTCGGTGAGCGCTTTTTCGCCCTTGAGGTAGGTCATCACCTTGTCGTCGATGGGGCGCGCCTTACCTTTGTCGTCCAGCACGTCGAACAAGGTGTTCATTTCCGTTACGGCCTGCAGGCGGCCATCGGCCGTCAGCACATGCATCCACTCCGGAAAGAGCAAGTCGAGTTGCGGATAGTACTCCTTCAGAGACGCGAAGCTGGCGGCGTCCCACTGCACGTAGAACGCGCCGCGGATTCCTTCGTCGGAGTTCAAAACTACTTGCGAGGCGGGCTGCTTGGTCTTGCGGTGCGTGTTCAAACGGCGAGGCGGCTTGTGTTTCTGATCCTGCTTCAGCGCGTGATAGGGCTTCTTGACTTCGGGCAGCGCGACCCCGGGGACTGACGATCCACGCAGGACGGAGACAACGAAAAGAACCAGCAGCAGGGTGACGACGATGACGCTGCCATCAATGAGCAACCGCAAACGGCGCCAGCGTTTACGTTGGGGATCGAAAAAGACCTGCTTGGAATGGGGCATCGCGCAGATTTATCGTAAATGGGGGCAGCGAACCGAGCAACTTGGGCTGCTGGGTAT
>JBEKTC010000027.1:0-43184 GCA_049516475.1 Candidatus Korobacteraceae bacterium
ACGATTCATGAAGATCATGATTATGTTGAGGCGGCGTTTTCCGCCGGCGCCGTCGGCTACGTCACCAAGGCTCGCCTGTCTACCGATCTGGTGCCCGCAATTCTGGAAGCGATGCAGGGCCACACGTTTGTGTCCAAGTTTACGCCGAGGAAGTACAATCCAGCCTGAGCCGTAGGATGTGTCTGAGAGATTTCCGATTATCTGACAGGGCCAAAACCATTGCGAGAGCGGTTCTCGCCAAGTAGATCAGTGCGCAAACAATCCACGCAAGGGACGAGCAAACCAGGGAGGCCTCTGCCGATCGGCGCGATCAGCGTGGGCGTTGTCATCGCTGCGCTATGCGTAGTGGGTGTCTGGCGCTGGTCAGCCGCGGCGCACCCTCAGGAGATGAAGCCGGCGGCGGCCGTCGCCACCTATGTCGGCGAGGCGCGCTGCGCCCAGTGCCATGCAGAACAAGCGCAGGCATGGCAAACTTCGCATCATGCCCTGGCGATGCAGACGGCCAGCGATACGAGCGTCCTGGGAAACTTCAAGGACGCACACTTCACCAAAGACGGCGTGACCTCCAGCTTCTTCAAGAAGGAAGACAAGTTCTACGTTCGTACTGAGGGCCCGGACGGCAAGCCTCAGGACTATGTGCTTCCTTACACATTCGGTGTCTTGCCTTTGCAACAGTACCTGGCTGCATTTCCCAACGGTCGACTGCAGAGCTTCGTTGTGGCGTGGGATTCGCGCAGCAAGCAACAGGACGGGCAGCGCTGGTTCCACCTCTATCCCAGCCAAAAAATAACGCCTGCTGATCCCCTGCACTGGACGGGACGGAACCAGACCTGGAATTACATGTGCGCCGATTGTCATTCCACCAACCTGCGCAAGAATTATGACCTCGCCAAGGACAGCTACGAGACCACCTGGTCAGATATCGATGTCTCATGCGAATCGTGCCATGGACAGGGTTCGAATCATGTAGCTTGGGCAGAGGCGCGTAGCAAAGGGACGTACAAATCAAGCGACGGCGCCGACGGTCTGGTTGCAGACCTGAAGCCCGCGAAGGGATCGTGGGCGATCTCGGGAGCGGACGCGGGAACCATGCACTGGAAAGGCGAGGCTCGCTCACACAACGAGATCAATACCTGTGCGCCGTGCCATTCGCGCCGCCACCCCATCACCGCTGACTACCAGCCGGGACAGCCCTTCCTCGATGCCTATGTGCCGAGTCTGCTGGAAGAAGGTGTTTATTATCCCGACGGCCAGATACTTGAGGAGGACTACGAGTGGGGCTCGTTTGTGCAGAGCAAGATGTATCACGAGGGTGTGACCTGCTCGGACTGCCACGATCCTCACACCGCCAAACTGCCGTCCGTCAGCCTGAACGCAGTCTGTGGAAAGTGTCATTCGGCGGCGAAGTTCGATACCCCCCAGCACCATCATCACCAGGCCGCAAGCGCAGGTGCGCTCTGCGTCAACTGCCACATGCCTACCAAGACCTACATGGTGGTCGATGTCCGGCGTGACCACAGCTTCCGCGTACCGCGTCCGGACTTCTCCGTGGCCTACGGAACTCCGAACGCGTGTAACCAATGTCATAAGGACAAGTCCAACGGTTGGGCGGTTGATACCGTCGTGAAATGGTATGGTCCCAACCGCAGACAGGAAGCGCACTTTGTGGAAGCGATCAATGCCGGCCGTCGTGGTCTGCCGAATGCCGAGAGGGTGCTGACCGCGCTGATCCAGGATTTGGCCAAGCCTGCGATTGCCCGAGCCACCGCATTGAGCCTGCTTCCTGAGTACCTCTCGCCAGCTGCGATGCCCGCCGTGCAAACCGCTCTTGCGGATAATGACGCCCTGGTGCGAAGCCAGGCCGTGCGGGCCTTGGAGCCACTCCCACCGCAAGAACGCGTTCACCTGGCTGCGCCATTGCTGACCGATCCATCTCTCTCCGTACGCATCGAAACAGCACGTTTGCTGGCAGGAACTGCGCCTGATCTCATCTCGGACGCCCAGAAGACAGCTCTCGACCGCGACATCGCCGAGCTGATCGCCGGCGAGATGGCCTCGGCGGAACGTCCCGAGAGCCACATGAACCTGGCGCTCGTCTACGCTCAGATAGGGCGCAACGGCGATGCAGAAAACGAACTAAAAACGGCTCTGCGACTTGATCCGAAGTTCGTGCCCGCTATGGTCAACTTGGCCGATCTCTATCGCGAGCAGCAGCGCGACAATGAAGGACAGCAGTGGTTAGAGAAAGCGATGGCGGCAGAGCCGAAGGCCGCCGAACCCGTTTATGCCCTCGGCCTGCTCAAGATCAGGCAGAAACAATACGCGGATGCGGTGCCCCTGTTGGCCAAAGCGACAGCCTTACAGCCGTCCAATGCCCGCTATAGTTATGTGTACGCCGTCGCCCTGCAATCCAGCGGACAGGTCAACCAGGCGATCGGGATCTTGCAACGAGCTCACGAGGCGCGTCCCGCTGACCGCCAGGTGCTGAATGCCTTGATCGCGTTCGAGCGCGACAACGGGAACATCCCGGCGGCTACTGTGTACGCGCAGCAGTTAGTCCAACTGATTCCTGATGACCCCGGCGCAAAAGCTACGTTGCAGGAATTGCAGAGACAAGCCCGCTGAAGCAAGCCTGGTGCGGCGACCTCGAACCGGTTCACCGTGGCTACCTGTTACAAGAGACAGTTCTCAAATCACCGCAATCGCGGTGAACTAGGGAGTAGACTACCGCTGGCGCGAGTACGCGTACGGCCCAGCCCAGGGGGCGCCTGAGAGGCAAGTCGGTACCTTCACCCAGGCTTTGTGTGAAGACGCCAAGGCTGGAACCGTCATCAGCATGATGAATGAGTGGAAGCGAATCTTCTCCTCAGATTGAAAGGCCCCATGAGCTACACCACCGATCCCCTGTCGCCACCGCCGATTTATCCTGGCACGAAGCCGCGATTTCACGCCATGGTGAAGCCGACGGGAGCGATCTGCAATCTCGACTGCGCCTACTGCTATTACCTGCACAAAGAAGAACTGCTGGGTAGCGACAGCAAATTCCGCATCAGCGACGAGGTTCTGGAAGCCCACATTCGGCAGTACATCGAAGGCCAGTCCGGCGACGAAGTCGTGTTTTCCTGGCAGGGAGGCGAGCCGACACTCCTGGGAGTGAGCTTCTTCGAGAAAGTGGTTGCGCTGGAAAAGAAATATCAGCGTCCCCACCAGTGCATCGAGAACGATCTCCAGACCAACGGAGTGCTGCTGAACGACGAGTGGTGCGCCTTTCTGCGCGACAATCGCTTCCTGGTCGGCCTCAGCATCGACGGCCCGCAGGAGTTGCATGACCGGTTTCGCGTGGACAAAGGCGGCCAGCCGACCTTCGAGAGAGTTCTTGCCGCCGGCCAACGGCTGCACAAGTATCAAGTTCCATTCAACACGTTGACCGTGGTCAATCGCATCAACGCGAAAAAGCCGCTGGACGTCTACCGCTTCCTTAGTCGTGAACTTCGCCCGCGGCAGCTTCAGTTCATTCCTTGCGTGGAGCCGAAGGTTTTCGAGAACACCGCGCCTCAAAAATGGGACCCGGCTGCATTGCCGCTGCAAGGATCGCCGGCCGCGCATCCGGGTAATCCCGATTCCGTGGTCACGGACTGGTCGGTCGATCCCGATGACTGGGGCTACTTTCTTTGCAAAGTTTGGGATGACTGGTACCGGCGTGACTATGGAAAAGTTCACGTCAATCTGTTTGAGACCGCGGTCGCGCAATGGTTGGGCTCGGACTCGCAGCTATGTATCTATAACGATTTCTGTGGCAAGGGCGTGGCACTGGAGCACGATGGCAGTGTCTACGCATGCGATCACTACGTCTATCCCGAGTACAAGCTGGGCAACATCGCGGAAAAACATATTTCGCGCATGATCTTTTCCGACGGGCAGAGAAAGTTCGGCTTCGCCAAGCGCGATGACCTGCCGCAACAGTGCCGCGACTGCAAATACCTGTTTGCCTGTAATGGCGAATGTCCGAAGAACCGGCTGATTCGCACTCGCGACGGGGAGCCAGGACTGAACTACCTGTGCAGCGGTCTGATGAAGTTTTGGCAGCACATCGACGGCGATATGAAAGACATCCGGCAGCGGGTTGAACGCGCCGGCTTACCCAAAAACCATCCTACTTTCCGGGTGTAAAGAATGTGGTCCGGAGCCTCTGCCTCAGGTCTCGAACCACTGTCGCACGTGAAGGTTCTCAACGTTAGTAACCGTAGTGAACTGGCAGACGTCCTATAACGCTCCTAGTGGAGCTAACCGCATTATTGGAAAAGAGGAAAACCATGGATTGTGGAGTCGGTGTACAAAAGGCAACGCTGGGAACGCTTGCCATCTCCAGCTTCGTGCTGGCGGGCGGAGCGGTCCTGAGCGCAGCACAAAACTCAAAACCCAACATCGTCATGCTAATGACGGATGATACCGGATGGAACGATTTCGGTGCGTATTCCGGAGGAGGCTTGACGCTCGGCCACCCGACACCCAACATCGACAAGATGGCCAAGGAGGGTGCGGTCTTCACCAGTTGGTACGGACAGGCAAGCTGCACGGCGGGTCGCGTGTCGTTCATGACCGGGCGTATTCCCATTCGCACGGCGTTGTCGATCGTGGTTGCCCCGGGCGACGAGAACTACCTTCGCCCAGAGACCCCAACCATTGCCGAATTCTTCAAGAAGAACGGCTACTCGACGTACTTCTCCGGCAAGTGGCACATGGGCGACAAGCCCGTGGCCTACCCAACCAATCATGGCTTCGACGAGATGAAGCAGTTCGCCGCCTACTACGCTGGCGTCTATTCCTACAACGATACTTCCAAGTGGTTCCATCCCTGGTTTCCGTCGTACAACGCGGATTTCGAAAAAATGTACGACTCAGTTGTCAACCTGGGCGAATGGGAAGGAGTGGCTGGACAGCCCGCCAAGAACATCGGAACCATCACCTACGATTCGATGGCGACCTTCGATGAACGGCAGTCCGACAATGCGATTGCTTACATCAAGGAGCACGCTAAGAGCGGCAAGCCGTTCTTCATGGACGTTAATTATCTCAAGATGCACAACCCTACCAACGCTGCGCCGGACTTCCGGGGCAAGTCGCATCTGGGCGACTATTCGGATTCCTTGATGGAACTCGACGCCGACGTGGGTAAAGTGCTGGACGAAATTCGTGCCGACGCGCCCAACACAATTGTGATCCTCACCGCCGACAACGGCGCATGGCTGGATGCCTATCCCGATGCTGGAACCACCCCGTTCCGCGGCGAGAAGGGCTCGGCGTTTGAAGGAGGCTGGCGCGTGCCGGCAATCATGTGGTGGCCGGGACACATTGCGGCGGGCGCGACGTACGGCGAGATGATGTCGCACATCGACTGCTGGTCAACCTTGGCAGGGATGGCGGGCATTACTCCTCCACCTCCGGGCGAGATGAAGGACAACAACGGCAAGCCCATCTACTTCGACAGCATTGACAACAGCGCCTACATCCTGGGGAAGGCCCAGCACTCCGCGCGCACGTCGTGGATCTATATTAACGGCGAGTATCTCAATGCAGTGCGCGCCGACGTTGGTGGAGATCCCAACGAGCCCTGGCTAAACATCGCCTGGAAGTTCATGTGGACGGCGAAAGAGTCGTGGCTGGGCCCGACGATGAATCTGGGCTCTGTCCCTGCCCTCTACAACCTCACCATGGATCCCTACGAGAAATACGACATGATCTTCAATGGAGCGGCGCCGACTCGGGGAACGACTACATCACCGGGAAGGTACGCAGGCGAAGACAATGGCTGGTCGGGTGCACTAACGGGCGCCGTGCTAATGGACTTTGACAAGTCGATCATGAAATACCCGAGCATCCAGCGAGCTCCGGGCGGAGCCTCGAATGACCTGATTCCGGACCTTCAGCATCCTAAGAACCCGCTTCCACTACTAGAACCAGGCAACATGCCGAAGGCCGCTCCTTCGGCCGACTAAATCGCGGCTACCAAGGGGCGTGCTTAACTGCACGCCCTCTTTTCTCGCGTAGCGATTCCGTCATTCTCCTAAGCCCCGGCACTCGCGGCCCCACCTGTCGCAAGTGACAGTTCCCAAACATTCGCAATTGTAGTGAACTGGCAGACGCAGTATGAGACGCTCCTGGCGCGAACGCGGGAACGGTCGAAAAGGAGAAGTATGGATTTGGGTGCAAGTGTTCGAAAGTTCACCCTGGGAGCATTGGCCGTCGCGAGCGTTTTTGCCGGCGGGAGTGCGACCTTACATGCGCAGGCGAGCAGCGCGAAACCACCTAACATTCTGGTCATCATGGGCGACGATGTGGGCTGGTTCAACATCGGCGCCTACCACCGTGGCATGATGTCGGGCAAGACGCCGAACCTGGACAAGCTTGCCCAGCAGGGCATGATGTTCACCGATTACTACGCCGAGGCAAGCTGCACCGCAGGCCGCGCTAATTTCATCACTGGTGAAATTCCTCTTCGCACCGGATTGACGACCGTCGGACAGGCGGGAGCTGATGTGGGATTGCCGATGGAGGCTGCCACTATCGCGAGCGCCCTGAAAACGCTCGGCTATGAAACCGGCCAGTTTGGAAAGAACCACCTCGGTGACCTGAACAAATACCTGCCGTGCGTGCATGGCTTTGACGAATTCTTCGGCTACCTCTATCACCTCGACGCCATGTCCGATCCGTACTGGTTCGATTACCCACAGGACTGGATCGACAAGACCGGGCCGCGCGATCTGACGCACTGCTGGGCGACGGACACCAATGACCCGACCGTCCAGCCCCGCTGGGGAGCGATCGGAAAACAGAAGATCGTGGATGAGGGCCCGCTTGCGCCATTCCCGAACATGACGGACATGCAGAACTGGCAAAAGGGTCGGCCAGCGAAGTACGACATGGAGACCTTTGACGACGTGTTGGTCAAGGACACTGACGCCTTCATGGACAAGGCCAAAAAGGATGGCAAGCCCTTCTTCATCTGGCACAACACCACCCGCATGCACGTGTTCACTTACATTCCCCCGAAGTACCAGGCGATGATGAACGCCACAGACAACTATGGCCTGGAAGAGGCCGGCATGGCGCAGCTGGACGATAGCGTTGGCGAACTGTTGCAGCATCTACAGGACATCGGCGAGGCCGACAACACCATCGTCATCTTCACCACCGACAATGGCGCTGAGGTTTACACCTGGCCGGATGGCGGCATGACGCCGTTCAAAGGCGGCAAGGGCACGTCCTACGAAGGTGGATTCCGCGTGCCGGCCATCATCCGCTGGCCGGGCCACGTCAAACCGGGTTCGGTTGAGAACGGTATTTTCTCCGGCCTCGACTGGTTCCCCACCCTGGTGGATGCGGCCGGCAATCCCGACATCACAACCCAGCTCTTGAAGGGCGTGCAGCTCGGAGACCGCAGCTACAAGAACCATCTTGACGGCTACGATCAGAGGGCTGTACTTGAGGGCAAAGGACCATCCGTTCGTCACGAGCTGTTCTACTTCAGCGGTGCTGAGCTCGGCGCGCTTCGCATCGACGACTTTAAGTTCCAGTTCCTCCAGCAGCCGTACGGCTGGCCCGGCGAAAAAGTCGTCACCGACATGCCAACAATCACCAACCTCCGGCAGGATCCGTTCGAGCGTACGCCGGACACCCGTGGTGAGACCTTCAACACTGGCTCTCCAGGGTACGTGAACGACTTCATGGCGCGCGAGTTCTGGCGCTTCGTGGTCGTCCAACAACAGGTGGGTAAGCTGGCGGCGACAGCCATCGACTATCCTCCGATGCAGGACCCGGCAAGCTTTAACCTGTCAGCCCTGAAAGCCAAGATCGATAAGGCAGTCAAGGCGCACCAAGGCGATTAGTAAGACCCTTAACCTGGCGGGCGGTCTTCAGGGGCCGCCCGTTTATTTGTCTCGTTGCGGGCCTCAGTGAACCCGAATCATGGCTGGCATTGCAGAAAAGTCGCTGGTGCTGGCGTCTCTCGTGGTTCTCTGCTGTCTGTCCGCCAGTGCGCAAACGGTCCAGGACGAACTGCTACCGGAAATCGATACCTACCTTAAACTTACTTCCGATCTGCGTTTCGATTTCCAGGCAAAGGAGACCAGAGAGGACGGCGAGCCCATTCAAGCGGAGTTTGGGCCCAGCCTCGATTTTTATCTGAAGCCGCTGGTTCGTCTGAAGAACGCCACCAAGTTCGATCTGAACGATGCGAAATCCCGTCCGCTGGTGTTTTCCATCGGATACCGCTACCTGCCGCGCTCCAACGGCGCGCCAGCAACAAATCGCATGGAGCCGGTTGTAACCTTCAACCTGTCCATGAAGGGGAATTTCTTGCTGTCCGATAGAAATCGCGCCGATCTTGACTGGAGCAACAACTTCTCCTGGCGCTATCGCAACCGCTTCCAGATCGAGAGGGCGATTACGGTGAGGGGCTATCATCCGGCCCCGTACGCCAGCGTAGAATTCTTCTACCAGAGCAAATACAGCAAATGGAGCGATACCGCACTCTATGCTGGCTGCATCTTTCCCGTCGGCCAGCATGTGGAGTTTAACCCGTATTATGAGCACCAGAATTCGACCGGCACAAGCCCTAATCAAAAACTCAACCAGTTGGGGCTGATGCTAAATCTGTATTTTTCAGTCAAGTAGATGCGACGTTTCTTCAAGCTCGGGTTGTTGGCAGTGACGGCGCTGGGTTGCGTGCGCTTGCTGAGCGCCCAGGACCTTGCGCCGCGCGCCTATGTCATCACTCCGAATCACTCGAATGCCGTCACCCTGACCTATTCGTTCTATGACGGCGGGGTAAACTTCAACGGCACCATTCCCATTACCGGCGCAACTGGGACCTACAGCGTCCCCATCTTCACCTACTATCATGCGTTCAACTTCTTTGGGCGCTCGGCGAATTTTAACGTCTCTTTGCCGTATGCCGTCGGAAATTTCAGCGGTATGCTGCTCGGACAAAATAAGTCCCTCTACCGTTCCGGACTGCTCGACATGTCCGCCCGCCTATCGATCAATCTGAAGGGCGGGCCGGCGATGGGGGCCAAGGAGTTCTCAAAATGGAAACAGAAGATGCTGCTGGGCGCCAGCCTGAAAATCATTGCTCCCACCGGGCAGTATGATCCGACGAAGCTCATCAACTGGGGAATCAATCGCTGGGCCTTCAAACCAGAGCTGGGATACTCACAGCGCTTTGGCAACTGGGTGGTCGACGGCTACGGCGGAGTTTGGTTCTACACCACCAACAGCGCCTACTACGACATACCCGTCCCTCGGCCGCAGACCGAGGAGCCCATTGGCAGCTTCGAGGGCCATTTGAGTTACGACCTCAGCCGGGTCGCGCGAAAGAAATCGCTTTACCCATGGGTCTCATTGGATGGCAATTTCTGGATTGGCGGGGTGACCAGTTTAAACGGAATCCGCAACCTTGCAACCCAACAGACCGGATCGCGGATCGGCGGCACGTTCTCGATGCCAGTCACCCGCCACCAGTCACTCAAGGTCTCTTACAGCGACGGGACATACATCCGTTTCGGGGGCAACTACCAGAGCGTCTCGGCAGCCTGGCAGTACTCCTGGCTGGGCAAACCCTAGCAGGCGCGCCGCGTTCTTTCTCCGGTGCTTGCAGTCCTACTTTGTGGCACCTGTCGCAGGTGACAGTTCCGCAAGAGGCGCAATCGGAGTGAACTGAAATGTACGAACAGCTCAGTCTCCCCTCATGGGAGCTGATCAGCGTTACTTGAAAAGAGGAAAGCTATGCATCTCAGAGCGGGTGTCCGGTCGTTCGCTTTGTCCGCCCTCATTTGCAGCCTCTGGCTGGCCACAGCGGCATCCGCCTCCGACAGCATTAAAGGCCAGGTACTGGGCGGAGGCGCCCCCATCGCGCAATCAACTGTGACGTTGTGGGCAGCCAGCTCCGGGGCACCCAAACAACTCGCCCAGACGACAACCGACAACGAAGGCCGGTTTGAAGTTCGCACCGAAGGAGCGCCACCTAATAGTTCTCTGTACCTTTTGGCGATGGGTGGTGAACCCAAGACTCGGGGCGGCGGCAACAATCCGGCTATCGTGCTATTAACGGTTGTGGGCAGTAAGCCTCCAGCCCATGTCGTCATCAACGAGATGACGACTGTGGCGTCGGTCTGGACGCACGCGCAATTCCTCGACGGTGCGACCATCAAAGGTCACGCGCTGGGTTTGCGCATCGCGGCGGGCAACGTTCCAAACTTTGTTGACTTGGAAACAGGCGGATGGGGTGGCGCGATCCAGGACGCACTCAACAGCAGCCAGACGCCGACCATGGCCAACTTTGCTACGCTGGCCGACCTGCTCTCCGGTTGCGTGACGCGGGTTAAGGCAGATGCGTGCAGCAATCTGTTCGCCGCGGCTACGCCCCCGGGTTGGGACGCGCCAACAAATACGCTAAACGCCGCCGAGGATATCGCGCTTTTCCCGTGGCACCAGCCCGACAAACTCTACGCCCTACTTAGACACTTCTACGAGGTGTCGTCAGCCGATCACATGCTCGCGGTTCCTTATATGCCCTATCTCAACTGGGCACCCAGTGGATGGGTGCTTCCGCTCCAATTCACTGGCGGCGGGTACCTTGCCGGTGGCAAGTGCATGTTTGACAGCGGGGGAAATCTCTGGGTCGGCGACAACTTCAGCATCGGTTGGCAGGGGCAGGACTCGCTGTGGCAGGGACACGCTACCAAGTTCGCACCGAACGGCCGACCGCTTTCGCCGATCACTACCGGTTTCACTGGCGGCGGGATGGAAGGTGGCACCTTCGGCGCTGCGGTCGACTCCCATGACAATGTCTGGCTCACCAGCTACGGCAGCAAGTCGATTAACGTTTTCGACAAGAACGGCAAGCCCCTATCGCCACCCGAGGGCATCAACTTCGACGGCCGCCTAGGCCTGATGCAGGGCGTCATTGTTACGCCGAGTGGCGACGTATGGGTGCTGGGTATCGAAAAGAGCCAGCTTGTGTACTTCCCCAAGGGCGACTGGACCAAGGGACGGATCGTTTGCGAAGGCGAAAGCGCAGAGCCGTGCAAGTCGTTCAAGGCGCCATTTCATCTCGCCATTGACCAGCAGGACCGGATTTGGGTTTCCAACAGCGGCCTCCCGCATGTCACGCGCTTTCCCGCGTCTGTTCCGACCAAAGCCGAAAACTTCTCGACCGGAATCAACAATAGCGGTATGAACATCGACAGCCAAGGCAACGTCTGGGTGACCAACCGGTTTGGCACGGGCCTGCTGGGCATGGCGCACCTTGTCGACATGGGCTTGCGGCTGAAGGAGTACGGAGTTGCGGCGGCCTCTGATTACCTGACGAAGACCATGTCGCAACAACAAGGAGGCACCATCGACGGAGGCAGCGTCACGCTGCTGCGACCGGACGGTACGCCGTTCCCCGGCTCGCCGTTCAAGAGTGGCGGACTTCCCGGACCGTGGGCGGTAGTGGTGGACGGCAACGACAACGTTTGGGTTTCGAACTTCGCTAATCCGAGCAGCCCGATTGTGGAGTTGTGCGGAGTACGGACCGAGCACTGCCCTCCGGGCGTGCATACGGGAGAGCAGATTTCGCCCCCTGGCGGCTACGTAGGCGGAGGCCTGCAGATGCAGACCGATCTTGGCATCGACCCAGCTGGCAACGTCTGGGTGATGAACAACTGGCAGGACATCGACAGCTGTATCGGTACACCCAAAGAAGCGCTCTCGACCCGCTGTGGTGGGCAGGGAGTGACCGTCTTCTACGGCATGGCCAAACCGGTGCGCGCACCGCAAATCGGTCCAGCGCGGCCGTATTAGACAGCGACGTACAGGCTGAAGCCTTGCTCAAGTCTTGGAGGGCGGACGGCATGTTGGATTACCCACGTATTTTCTTCTTATTCACGTTGGTGTTGCTTTGGCTCTCGGCGCAGGTTGGAATTTACTTGCGCCGGTTTCGGACCCTGAAAGACGATGAGCGCGATGATTTCAACACCGTGCAGGCCGCCACCCTGACCCTGCTCGGTCTCATCATCGGATTCAGTTTCTCAATGGCCATCAGCCGTTACGATCAGCGCAAGAACTACGAGGAAGCAGAGGCCAACGCGATTGGCACGGAATATGTCCGGGCGGGGCTGCTGCCGGCAGCGGATGCGGCCAGGGTACGTGGACAACTCAGGAGATATCTCGAGTTACGGATCTTGTACTACCAAACCCGCAATGATCGCGAGCTGCAGCAGATTGATGCCGATACCGCCCAATTACAGAATGAGATGTGGTCTGCCGTGCAGGTGCCGGCTGTGGCGCAACCCAGCCCGGTGATCGCTCTCGCTGTTGCCGGCATGAACGATGTTTTGAACTCGCAGGGATACACCCAGGCGGCGTGGTGGAACCGGATCCCAACTAGCGCATGGGCTTTAATGATAGCGATGGCCATCTGTTGCAACGTGTTGATTGGCTATGGTGCGCGCGGCGCCGGAGTAAAATCCGGGCTGCTTATTGTTCTGCCGCTGGTCGCCGCCGTCGCCTTCCTTCTGATAGCGGATATCGACAGCCCGCGCCGCGGCTTCATTCACGTGGTGCCGCAGAACCTTGTAAGTCTTCTGGACTCGTTGCCCAAGTGATACGTGCGTGACGAGTAGAATTCAGACGAAGTGATTTCTCCACGTGACGAGGAATGCGAGAAAAGGAATTGCCATGCGAGAGAAGGTATTTAGTGCAGGACTGATGCTGTTAGCGTTTCTGGTTTTGCCGGGACTGGCTTGGCCGCAGGCTGCGCAGCAGAACCAGACACTCATCGTAAGTGGCCAGCCGGGCCAAACTCCGGTTCTCCAGATCAACGGCAAGTCTTACGTAGACATTACGGCACTGGCACGTCTCATCAACGGTTCCCTCAGCTTCAAGGGGAATCAGGTTACGTTGACGCTGCCAGGTGCCGCCGACAGCACTCCGCCGCCGACGAGCCAGCCCGCTTCTGCCTTCTCGAAGGATTTCTTGAGGGCAGGCATCGAATACATGTCGGTGATCCGCGAATGGCGCAGCGCACTGATCGACGCAGTTCAAAATGGCTATCCCGTGACCGATGCTTTCGCGGCCTCTTACCGAGGCCAGGCGTCGACGAGTCTCAGATTAGCCTCGGCAGCAGCGTCAACCGATTCCGATCACAACGCTTTTCAACTTCTCAGCAATGAGTTCGACAACATGCAGAAGCTGAGCAATAAAGTTCTGGCCGCGCGCAAGAACATGAACTACATCTCCGCGGATGCACTGAAGGACGACGCATTGAACCAGCAAATTTTGAGTTGCGCCCGTTCGCTGGCGGCCATGGCATCCAGTGGCCAGTTTCAGGATGATGGGTCCTGTCATTGATCCTCAGGAGGCGCTTCCGTACCGGACCTCGAAGCGAGCGGATGGTATGCGAGTAGCAGGTGATGTAACCTTATCCTTCACCCAAGCGAACGAAGCTGAGATGCCGTTCATGTCCACTGCAACCTGCAGAAGTAGGGTTGCTTTCGGCTAAGGGATTCATGGAATCCTGCTGCCACCACCACAAGCCGTTTTCACCGTTCGGGAGAAGCGCTATGCGCCTACGTCTCAGACTAATCTTCATCAGCGTCGCGATCATACTTTCCGTTATATCTGCTGCTGCGCAAGAGCAACCATCCAAGCCCACGCGTCAAACCGTAGGTTTAGCGCTGCAAGGTGGAGGGGCCCTGGGGCTGGCGCACGTTGGCGTCATTACCTGGATGGAGGAACACCACATCCCGATTGACTACATCGCCGGAACCAGCATGGGCGGGTTGGTCGGCGGGGTTTACGCCACCGGACACAACGCCGCTGAGATGCGCCAGATCGTAAACGGCATTCCCTGGGACGAGGTAATGGCAGGACAGACGCCTTTTAACGACCTCGCATTCCGCCGCAAAGAGGATGTCCGCGCCTATCCCAACAGTCTTGAGTTTGGGTTACGCAAGGGATTGCAATTTCCCGAGGGCTTCAATTCCGGCCAGCAGGTCTCACTGGTTCTCGATAAGATCGCGCTTCCCTACTCGGAGATCAAGAGCTTCAACGACCTCCCGACTCCGTTCGCCTGCGTAGCCACTGACCTGGTCAGCGGCAACGCCAAGGTTTTCCGCAGTGGATCGTTGTCACTAGCGCTGCGTTCCACCATGTCTCTGCCGGGAATTTTCACACCGGTGCGCACGAAAGATGCCATCTATGCCGACGGTGGATTGATCAATAACATCCCGGTCAACGTAGCGAAAGACATGGGAGCCGATCTGACGGTGGCGATTCACCTGGCGGAGGCGCCGATGCTTCCCAATGCGAATCTCTCCACCTTCTCGGTCCTCGGCCAGTCGCTGTCGGTCATGATCAACGCCAATGAACTCCAGAACATGGAAAACGCGGACATCCTCGTCTCCGTACCGGTGCAGAAATGGGGCGCGTTAAGTTTCGACGACGCTGACGCGATCATCAAGGCCGGATACGACGCAGCGGCGGCAAAGTCCAAGGTCCTTTTGACCCTGGCGGTGGATGATGCGACCTGGAAACAATACCTGGCAAATCGCGCATCTCGACGCCTCTCCGATCCCGTTCCGACGTTCATAGCCGTAGAGGGCGTGAATGCGGACCTTTCCCGTCGTGTCGAACATCAGCTGGCCGGCGTGGTCGGCAAGCCCATTGATTTTGACCAACTGGACCAGGACATCATGCGCTTGAAGGGGTTTGGGCGATATTCCGTACTTAGCTATTCCTTCGAGCAGGTAAACGGCCAGCAGGGCCTGCTGATAAAGACCGAGGAAAACTCCTATGGGCCGCCCATCGTTCGGCCGCTCATCCTGATCGACGGATCCAGTTTGAAGAACGTTACTCTCGACATGGGAGCTCGAATAACATTTCTCGATTTTGGCGGCTTCCGTTCGGAATGGCGCACGGACTTCGTTCTGTTCTCCGACTACGGCCTGAATTCGGAGTATTACCATCCCGTAACTCCTTTCAGTCACTGGTTTGTTGCGCCCCGGGTATTGGCCGATAACAACCCCCTCTACCTATACGACGACAACCAACTGATGGCCACCTATCGGCGCACCACCCTGGGCGGCGGACTAGATGCGGGATATCAGTTCGGAAACACTGGTGAACTCCGCGTCGGCTACGAAGGTGGGTGGCAGAACTTCGCACGGCAAATCGGACAGACCGAGTTGAAGAATTTCTCCGGCGGCTACGGTGCCAGCAAAGTCCAATACAGGCTGGATCGCCTGGATGATGCTGTTATTCCGCGTGCGGGACAAAGCTTCCAGGGCGATTTTTACTGGTATAACGCAAGTCCGGAAGCCCCCAAACCGTATCCCGTACTCGCAGGTACCGGGCAGCTTTACCACAAGCTGAACGAACCGTCCTCGGTTTTTCTGGCCGGAGCTGCAGGGACCACGTTCAACTACGACACTGGCATCCCGCAGTTCTCCCTGGGAGGTTCTCGAGAGCTGGTGGCGTATGGAACGAACGAGCTGTTGATGGACAAGTACTTCCTGTTCCAGTTGGGATACATCCGGCAGATGGCAAAGCTGCCACCGTTGCTGGGTAGCGGCGTTTACTTCCTGGGCGTTTACGAGGCCGCGCAGGTTTACGGACCGCCTAGCTCGATGGTGAACAAAGCGTCGGGTTTCCCGACCGACGCTGCGGCGGGCATCGTGGTCAACACTATCTTCGGGCCAGTGGAGGCGGCATACGCATACGGCGATACGGGACATCACAAGTTCTTCTTCCGCGTTGGGCGGCTGTTTTAAGGGATTGCCGGGATTGATCGTCTAGAACCCCACACGTCCTACGCGAATCAGAGCGGACCAGTCGGGAGACCCATCTGCCGCGCGTCCCGCGTCGTTGATGTGCTCACGCTGCTTCAACTCTGGGAAGGGAAGGCCGCCGGTGACCAGCCGCCCGCGGTTGTATAGCAACTCGTCCAGGGTGCCGTTCAGTAGTAGCTGGTAGTTCCAGGGCTGAGGATTCTTGACGTCCGAGGCGATCTGAGATAATCGGCGTAGATGAGGAATATCTCTCGCGCTCTTTCCGCTGACACGGTAGTGCGATACAGAAACACTTCCTCATCTTTGCGATAGTTGGTGCGCAGTCGAATGACGTCGCGCTCGTCGGCAGTTATAAAGACCAGTTCGTATTGCCGAAAGAACCCAAGAATTGCCGAGTACGACTGGCCGACTTTGTAGCGTGCCTCGATGGAAAACGCGATGTGGTCATTGTCCCCGAATTGGAAGCTGAGAATCGGGTGGCCGATATACTTCGGCCCCCACGTGGTGAAGAAAAGGTCGATGTGGCGAAGCTGCGATAGATAAATTGTCCGGTCGCTCCAGCAATTCGTGTAATCGGTCTTGGTAACGTAGTCGCAGTTGCGCAGGTTGTGGATGGTAACTCGATCCCCATCGATGTCGACCGAGGCGGTGCGAGCGGCGTCGGCCTGCCAATCGCCGTCGTTTGACGGCTTTAAGCTGAGCCACCACGCCAGCACAATACAGAAGCCTGCCAGGCACAAGGCGGCGGCCCAAATCCGTCGTTTGACCTTGAACAGGATCGCGACGATCGCAAGAACGTAGATCACGGTGATGGGAACGCGCAGCCAGGGCACGCGAAAGTCAACGTAAAGAGCTGCCACTGCCCACACAGTGAGTAAGCTAAGGACCAGCCACAGGATCGCGATCCCCAGCATCCGCAGTGGTCTGAATCCAGTTGGCGGAGGGCTGGGCAGAGAGCCCAGATCCTTAGTATTCATAACACTCTGAATGTCGAGTCAAGTCTAATTCCTTCCATTGCCGCAAGACGGCAGGTAAAATCGCCGCACCAAAGGAACATCCTAAATGAAATTGCATAACCTGGCGCTATGCGCGGTGCTTCTTCTGGTCGCGCCGCTTTTTGGGCGTGACAAAACTGATGTGGTCGTGATGAAGAACGGCGATCGCCTGACGGGCGAGATCAAGGGACTGAATTCAGGCGTGCTCTACGTGAACATGGATTACATTCTGGGCACCAGTTCAGTGCAGTGGTCGAAGGTACACCACGTGGAAAGCAAACAGCTCTTTATCTTTCTACCTCTGATGTGCCGAGCGACCGGCCCATGGAAATCGAGGTCACCGCCGGTCCCGAAACGAAAGTCGCAATCGAACGACGCCAGGTCGTCAAGATCGACCAGACATCGCAGAACTTCTGGCAGCGATTCAACGGCGACATAAACCTGGGGGCTATCTATTCCAAAGGGAACCAATCCACGCAGTTCAACCTGGACTCTTTGGTTCAATATCCACGAGAGCGTTGGAGTGCCCAGGCGGACTACAGTTCAACGTTGGCTTCCAGCACGGGCGCCAGTCCGTCCAGCCGGAATCAGGTAGACCTTCAAAGCCAGCGTCTTTTGCGGTGGGACAACTGGTTCTATCAGGGACTCGGCATTTTTCTGCAGAGTTCGGAGCAGGAGATCACTGCTCAAGGCACGCTGGGCGGAGGGATTGGTCGCTACTTGAAGAATACCAATAACGCCCAAATCTCTCTGCTGGGTGGATTAGGCTGGCAAAATACCGCGTACCAAGCGACCGCCCAGCCCATCCCTAATCAGGGTCTCGCAACTGCCATTGTCGCAGGGCAGATGAGATTCTTCCGTTTTAACAAGACCAGCTTTGATCTGGGCGCTATCGTTTTGCCGGCGCTCAACCAGCCCGGGCGCGTCCACGTCAACATGAATACGTCCTACTACATAAAGGTCTTCAGCAATCTGACGTGGAATATTTCGTTCTACGGCAACTGGGACACGCGGCCGCCGGCGAACTTCTCGGGCAGCGATTACGGCACCAGTTCAGGGTTAGGCTGGACCTTCGGAAATAGATAGGAGCCAATTCCACAGAGCTTTCCCGGACACTGGCCGCACCTGTCGCAAGTGACAGTTGCAAGCTCCAGTTCCGCCGAATAATCTTACGGAGAAGCTTGAATCGTCAGGCTAGTTCGGTCGAACAGTATGTGTACTACAGTTGCTTCAGCAAAAATGCAGGTCTGTGAGGTCGTAAAGAGGTTATTCCAATGAATGTGACGCTTGGTGAACGAGCTTTATCCGTTGTCCTGTGCCTCGCTCTGATAGCTTTTACGACGCCGGTCGGCGCGGATGCCATGTTTTTTCAGGACCAGCAAAGTGCGCCAGCCTCTGCCGCGCCTTCCGATTATTCGGGGCAGGGAGCGCCGATGACGGCTGCCGAGTTGCGGGGATTGGTGGCGCCGATTGCCCTTTATCCTGACGCGCTAGTGGCGCAGATCCTGAGCGCGGCTACTTTTCCCGATCAGGTTGCGGTGGCTGACAACTGGCTGCAGCAGAACAAGAGCCTGACCGGCAGCGCCCTGATGAACGCGGTCAACGGCCAATCCTGGGACCCCAGCGTCAAGGCGCTGACGCAGTTTCCATCGGTGCTGGACCAGATGGCGCAAAGCCTGGCCTGGACTTCACAGCTGGGAGAGGCCTATCACAACCAGCAGGCCGACGTAATGGCTGCGGTGCAAACCCTGCGTGCGCAGGCCAAAGCTGCGGGTAATCTCAAGTCAGGCTCGCAGATCACAGTAGTGCAGCAGGCACCGCAAACTATTGTCATCCAGCCTACGAATCCGCAGATTGTCTACGTTCCGGCGTATAACCCGGCCGTGGTTTACGGCGTACCCTACGCCACGCCCGGCTATAGTACGGGAGCTCTGGTAGCCACGGGCCTGCTTTCATTTGGAGCGGGAATAGCGGTGGGAGCGATGATGAGTGGAGGCTGCTGCGGATGGGGTTGGAGCAGTTGGAACTGCGACTGGCACGGCGGCGGTGTGTACTATCACGGCGGAGCCTATTACGGTAACGCCGCGTGGCACGGCGGCTATTACGGCAACTATAACAACGCCTACCACAATAATTACAACAACGGCTATCACAACAACTACAACAACGGGTACAACAGCAGCGGATACCACGGCAACGACTATAACAACAGCGGCTATAACCACACCGGCTCGAACAGCTACAACCACACTACGAACGTGAGCGGCAACACCGTCAACGTCAACAACGCGAATCGGCAGAATGCCAGTGCAGATCATGCCAACTCTAACGCCTCCGATCGTGGTTGGGGAAGTAGCGGCAGCGGCAGCGGGCGCGGATCGACGGCCTTCAGTGGCTTCGGAGATCACTCCTCGGGCGGCAGCGGTTGGGGAGAGCGCTCGTCCAGTTCTCGTGGATGGGGAAGCCGTGGCGGCGGTGGCGGCTGGGGCGGCGGAGGGCGGAGCTTCGGTGGCGGCGGTGGGCGAAGATAACCAGGCATTACACGGCGCCTGCTGTTCCCAAGATCTGTGGGAGAGCGCGCTGCGGGCCACAACAAAACATTCATAGTACGTAGTTCGGAGGACTTGGCATGTTCCACATCGTCCGAGATCGCAAGTCGGTTTACTCAAGCTGCTGGACACTGGTAGCTCTCTTAGTGTTGCTGGCCTCATTCGTCTCGTGCAGCAAACCTGAAGCCGAAAAGCCTGCCGCCACCGAAACTGGGCCTAAGACGTTCGCCACTCCCGAGGATGGGGGCAAAGCGCTGGTCGCGGCAGCAAAGGCGGACGATCACAACGCCCTGCTCGCGATCTTCGGCCAGCAATCCGCGGACCTCATTTTCTCCGGCGACGCTGCGCAGGACAAGCTGGCGTTCGAACGTTTCACCAGCGCTTACGAAACCATGAACCGCTGGCGCAAACAGACCGACGGAAGCGAAGTGCTCTACCTCGGGGCCGACAACAATCCTTTCCCCATCCCGCTTAAGAAGAATGCGGCGGGCCAGTGGTACTTCGATACGGCGGCGGGAAAAGACGAGATTCTTTCACGACGCATCGGCGATAACGAACTGGCTGTGATTGGGGTTCTGGCAGCGATGGGCGACGCCCAGGCCGAATATCTGTCGCAACGTCACGACGGCGTAAAGCAGTACGCGCAGAAGATTGTCAGCGATGAAGGCAAGCAGAACGGATTGTATTGGAAGTCGCCGGAGGGACAGCCTAAGAGTCCGCTGGGACCACTGGCGGCGTATGCTGCCGCGACCGAAGGATTCACTCCCGAAGCGGGCAAGCAGCAGCCGTTTCATGGCTACTTCTATAGCATTCTGACCAAGCAGGGCGCGGACGCTAAAGGCGGCGCGAAAGACTACATCGTGAATGGAAAGATGACTGGGGGCTTTGCGTTCCTTGCTTATCCGGAGAAGTATGGTGAAACGGGGATTGCGACCTTCATCATCAACCAGAACGGAATCGAGTACGAGAAGGACCTGGGGAAGGGTACAGCCGATGCGGCAAAGGCGATAACCGAGTTCAATCCTGACAAGACCTGGAAGCCGGTTCCCGGAAATTAGGAATCATGGGCGGCGGCTCCCAATCCGCCGCTTTGCTGCATGCATCGAAGCACCTGCCAAGTCCCTAATCTTGGAGGGAATTGGCTTGTAAATTGGTGGGACACTCACTACCATTTCTGCACTTTCGTCTGTCGTCCGTTCCCAACACTCTCCATTGGTGACCGGAGAGCGACAGGCACAGAAGGTGCACAAACATGCGCGGACAGCCCTTCTATCGCAGTCTCTACCTGCAGGTACTAATCGCCATCGCAATCGGAGCAGCGCTGGGATACTTCTTCCCGCACACCGGCGCGGCCATGAAGCCACTGGGTGACGGTTTCATCAAGCTCATCAAAATGATGATCGCGCCCATTATTTTTTGCACAGTCGTGCTCGGCATCGCCGGCATGGAAAATATGAAGGCGGTGGGCAAGACCGGCGCGCTGGCGATCATGTACTTCGAGATTCTCAGCTCGGTGGCGCTGGTCATCGGGCTGATCATCGTCAATCTCGTTGGTCCCGGCAGGGGAATGAACGTCGATCCCGCGACCCTCGATAGCAAGGCTGTCGCGGCGTTCACCGGTCCGGGTAAGTTGGAGAACCCCACGCAATTTCTGCTTGACGTGATCCCCGACTCGGCCGTGGGCGCGTTCGCGAAGGGCGACATTTTGCAGGTACTGTTCTTCGCCATCCTGTTCGGGTTCGCGCTGCATCTGGTGGGCGACAAAGGCAAGATGGTGTACGGATGGATCGAGCAGATCTCGCACATACTGTTCAAGATTGTGGGAATAATCATGAAGGTGGCGCCGCTCGGCGCCTTCGGCGCAATGGCCTTCACCATTGGCAAGTATGGGCTGGGTACGCTGACCCAGCTTGGCAAACTAATGGGCTGCTTCTATGCCACCTGCCTATTGTTCATCTTCGTGGTGCTGGGCACGGTCGCCAGGCTGCACGGCTTCAGCATTTTCCGCTTCGTCAAATACATTAAGGAAGAATTATTTCTGGTGCTGGGCACGTCATCCTCCGAGGTGGCGCTGCCGCGAATCATGGTGAAGCTGGAAAATCTGGGAGCGCACAAGTCGGTGGTCGGCCTGGTGATTCCGGCGGGCTACTCGTTCAACCTGGACGGCACCTCAATCTATCTCACCATGGCGGCGATCTTCATCGCTCAGGCCACGAACACGCGGCTCGATCTGACACATCAACTCACCCTGCTGGCGGTCTTGCTGCTCACCTCTAAAGGCGCCGCGGGTGTCACCGGCAGTGGTTTCATCGTGCTGGCCGCGACTTTGTCCGCCGTCGGCAATGTCCCCGTCGCGGGCGTCGCGCTCATTCTCGGCATCGACCGCTTCATGTCGGAAGCGCGCGCTCTCACTAACATCATCGGCAATGGCGTAGCGACGTTAGTAGTCGCCCGCTGGTGCAATGAGCTGGATATACGCCGGATGCAACGACACTTGCTCCACGAATCGTCCGTGGAAGCCGAGGAGCCTGAGGACGTTGCCGTTGCGTGATCTGCTGAACGTCACCGAAAGGTAATTACATGCCGCAGCTCATCCGGGGCCATTGACGCCGCTCAGGAATCCTCCGAGATGGCCGGTCAGGGCGATGGCGCCGGCCGCGACCAGTTCTATCGGAAGGCGATACAGCGGCAAGTTTCCCCCTGACCTGCGGCGCGCCCGGAAGTGCAGCCACCACACGATCCAGATCAGAATGCTTGAAATGATTGCCAACACCATGTGATCGAGCAAAACGCCCTTGATCTTCTGACCCTCCAGTTGCCATCGCCAGGCGAGAAGCCCCGTTGCCATCACCGGCAGACACGAAACAGCCGCGACCAGCAGATTGTAGTAGGCCACGGCGGCCATCGTGCGGTGGTCGGTCCACTGAGCGATGAAGTCAAACATCACGCTGGTAAGAAACAGCGCAATGGGAAAGTGGATGAGCACCACGTGCTGCGCGTGCTTGGCGACGAGAGCCGACCTGATGTCAAAGGGGTGCAAGTTAGTCTCCGTTACTTGACCACGACCACGGCCGTCATCTTGGGATGAATGCTGCAGAAATAGCTGTAGGTGCCCGGCTTGGTGAAAGTGTAGGTGAATTGCTCGTCGGTATCGAGGGCCTTCGACTTAAACGTCTTGTCGTCGCTAACGACGGTATGCGGGATATCGTCGTGGTTGGTCCAGCGAACCGTCGTTCCTACCGGGATGGTTATCGTGGCCGGCGAAAAGCTGAAGTTGTCAATCTTGACCGCGGCTTCCGATGCAGGCGGAGCGGCCGGAGGAGCTGCGTTTGCTTTTGCCCCGCTGCCAATTCCAAGCGCGATCGAGACGATCACCACTCCCAAGATCCAGAATTTGTTTTTCATGTTGCTTCCTCTTTAATGTGTGTTTGTGATTTCCGTAGATTCTTTGACGCGTCAGACCAGGTTGCTATCGGTGACGGCTAGTGCGCGCCGGCCTCGAACGTAGTTGACGTCGGTTACACCTAACAACGTCCGCAGTTGTTCGGACGGGACCTTCATTGGGCCGGGCGATGGACCTTCGCCCGGTTTCGGTTGGGGAAACGCCGTGGACGTCGCGGTGTGGAACGTAACGTTGCCTTCCACCTTCTGCATGGTTTGATGGATGTGTCCATTCAGAACCGTGACCGAACCAAAGCGTTTCAGATAGGAAAGGGCCTGGCCGCTATCATCGGTTCCCCAGCCCCATTCCGGATAAATGCTCCAGAGCGGAATGTGGGCGAACACGACGATAGGTGTGCTCTTGGAAAGATGTTTGACATCTTTTTCCAGCCACTCCAGTTGTTCTCCGCCGAGGCTGCCCAGACCACCGGCTTTCAGGTTCATGACGTTGACCAGCCCGACGAAATGCACGCCCTTCTTGTCAAAGCTGTACCAGCCGGATCCTTGCGTGCCCTTGCCATAGCGATCCAGATATTGCTTACCGTCATCGTTAAGGACGTCGTGCTCGCCAGGCACAAAGAAGACATCTTTCGTGCTGGCAGCTTTCAGCAATTGATCTACGGTGTCGAACTCTCCGGGCTTTGATAGATGGCTGATGTCGCCGGTATGCAGAATGAAAGCCGGCGGGACGGGCAGGGCATTGATCTTGTCGATCGCGGCCTTCAAGGTACCAACAACATCAGGATTCGCAGCCTTGTCGAATCCCATGTGGCTGTCGCTGATCTGGACGAAACTAAGCTCGCCTTTGGCTGCATGTTTTTCGAACTCGGGAAGGCCGCTCAGGCTGTAGGAGCTGAGCACGCCGCCTTTCATCACGCAAAAGGCGCCCGTCCCCGCCCACGCCATGCACTTCAGGAAGCCGCGGCGGTCAATTCCGTCGTGGTTGTGGTCGTGTAAGATCTGGTCTTTGGATTCAAGTTTGCGATGTTTCGTGTCGTTCATTGCGCGCACCTCGAATACGTGTCACCATCGCAAACCGGCGAATGGGCGTTTTATTCCCGGCCATAAGGCAAAGAATCGAAGCAATAAAATTGTGGAACTCCGGGAATAAAATCGTGACCGGGACAGTTAGACAGGTAGAGGCGTGACAGCACAGAGCGGCACTGGCGGCGATTTCGAGCGGTTGGCGATGCCGCTTTTCGACTCGCTGTACAACTTTGCCCGTTGGCTGACGCGCGACCAAACTGAGGCGGAGGACCTGGTCCAGGAAACCTTCGCCAAAGCGCTGCGGGGGTTCTCGTCCTTCACGCCGGGGACCGATTTTCGCGCCTGGATGTTTCGCATCCTGCGCAACACGTTTTTGACTTCGCGGACGGGCCTGCGCGCGAAGCTGACGCAAAGCCTTGATGAAGACGAGGCAGAGGGCGAGGCAGTTGCGGTGACATGGGAAACGCCGGAGTCGTTCGCCCTGGCTTCCGCTACTCGTGACGCCTTGCAGTCTGCGCTGGAACAGCTTCCCGCCGAGTACCGTGAAGTCGTCCTGCTGTGCGATGTGGAAGAGATGAAGTACAAGGACATTGCGGAGGTACTGTCGATTCCGATTGGAACTGTTATGTCGAGGATCGCACGCGCCCGGAAGCTGCTGCGGCAGTCGCTCGCTGGAGAGCGGAAGCGAGCGTCGGCTTCAGCTCGAAAGCTGGACGAATGATGAACTGCACAGAGTGGCGGGACCGGATTGAAGCCTACGTGGATGCAGAGTTGCCGCCGTCCGAGATGGTCGCCTTTCGCGCACACGCAGAAAAATGCGCTGAATGTGCTGCCAGCGCGTTGGCACTCACGGAAAGCAAGATGGCCGTTCGACGCGCGGGGGATCGCTATACCGCTTCTGCTGAATTGCGCGCACGTATCTCGTCTTTGGCGAAAGGCCAGGACTTGGCTCAAGTCAAAGCCGAACCAGCGCATGTCGAGCACGAAATGCATTGGATGGGGCTTGAGCGCTTCACCTCGGGGATGTGGCCGCGTTGGGCGATGGCGGCAGCGGCGCTTTTGCTGATCACGGTCGGATTGTTCGTAGTGAACCGGCGGCAGGAATCGAAAACACTCGCCGAGTTTGCCGATCTTCATGTCGCGGCCCTTGCCAGCGCGAACCCGGTGGAAGTCATCTCTACGGACCGGCACACAGTGAAACCGTGGTTTCAGGGACGAATCCCGTTCACCTTCGATCTGCCGGAGCTGCAAGGCTCGCCGTTCTCGTTGCTGGGAGGACGGGTTGCATATTTCCATCAGGAGCCGGCCGCTCATCTCATCTTCCGCTATCAGCGTCATCTTATTTCCGTTTTCATCTTCCGGGAAGCTTCCCAAATCGCGCTTCCAACGTCTTCTATTGCGGACCAGGCATCCTCTTTCCGCCTGCGTACGTGGACCCAAGGCGGACTGCGCTATGTTGTCATAGGCGACGCCAGCGCCAGCACAATTCAGCAGCTGGCCGATCTGCTGCACAGTACCCAATGACTAGGGGATTCGGGCCCAAACAAGGTATAAATGTTCCCTGTAGTTCTGGAGAATACGTGTGCCCAATCCGTTCTTTTCTTGTCGAAGCGCAGCGGCGCTTTTCGCAGCCGTTTGCATAACTCTCACCGGTGCGGTGTTTGCGCAGGATTCACCCGGCCCGCAGCCTGTCCCGCTGCCTGCGCCCATTGTCGCGCCGGCTGACACGCCTTATCCCGGCACGATTTCCCTGGTCGTCGACCTTACGAACATCAACGATCGTGTGCTCAATGTGCGCGAGACCGTTCCCGTCAAAGCCGGCGAGATGGTGCTGCTCTACCCGGAATGGCTTCCCGGCACGCATTCGCCGTCGAACCCGATCGCCGAGATGGCCGGACTCGTGGTCACGGCGAACGGCAAGCGGATTGACTGGGTCCGCGATCGAGTGAACATGTACGCCTTCCACATCGAGGTGCCGCAAGGCGCAACCACGCTGGAAGTGAATTTCCAGTACCTGGCTCCGATGGACCCGAAGCAAGGCCGCATCTGGTCCAGGTTCGCCAACCTCACCTGGAATAGCGTGCTGCTCTATCCGGCCGGATACTTCTCGCGGCGCATCGAATTCTCTCCCGCGCTGCGCTTGCCGCAGGGCTGGAAGTTCGCCAGCGCGCTGGATGTGAAATCGCAGGATGGTAACGTGGTCCAGTTCAAAGACACGACGTTGAACACGCTGATCGATTCGCCGCTTTACGCCGGCGTCAACTACAAGCGTGTAGACATCTCCAGCGGCCCCGACAACAAGGTCTACCTCGACCTTTTCGCCGACAAGCCCGAGCAACTGGTGATGACGCCGGAAGAGTTGCAATGCCACAAGAACCTGGTGATCGAGGCGCAAAAGCTTTTCAACTCCCATCACTACGATCACTACGATTTCCTTTTTTCGCTCAGCGATACGGTGAGCGGCAAGGGCCTGGAACATCACCAGTCCAGCGAGGACGGTACTCGCGCCAACTACTTTACCGACTGGGCCGCGGGCGTTGGCGGCCGCGCTCTTCTGCCTCACGAATACACTCACTCGTGGAACGGCAAGTTTCGCCGCCCTGCCGACCTGTGGACCCCCAACTTCAACGTGCCCATGCAGAACGATCTGCTGTGGGTTTATGAAGGCTTGACCGATTACTACGGCAACGTCCTGACCGCGCGCTCCGGAATGCGTACACCGGAGCAGGCCCGCGATGTGTTCGCGCAGATCGCTGCCGGCTTCGAAATCTTCCCGGGACGCACCTGGCGTCCGCTGGTGGATACTACCAACCAGCCCATTATCGGGAACCATTTCAACTCGCCGGAGAGCTGGCCAAGCTGGCAGCGTTCGTACGACTATTATCCCGAGTCGGACCTCATCTGGCTCGATGCCGACACCAAAATCCGCGAGCTGAGCGGCGGCAAGGAGTCTCTCGACGATTTCGCCAAGCTCTTTTACGGGGTCGATAACGGAAGCTACGTCACCAGGACTTACACTCTTGACGACCTGGTTGCGGCGTTGAATACGGTGCAGCCATACGATTGGGCAGGATTTCTGCGGGCACGAGTTTACGATGTCGCTCCGCAGACTCCGGAGAACGGATTCACCCAAGGCGGTTATCGGCTGGTCTACAACGACAACCAGTCAGAGTGGATGAAACACGCAGACCCCATGCGCGGAGTGAGCTTTGCTACTTCGCTGGGCTTCTCGCTGAAAGCCGACGGCGGCCTTAACGACGTAGTGTGGGACAGCGTGGCTTTCAAGGCAGGCATCACGCCGGACATGCAGCTACAGGCGGTGAACGATCAGAAGTTCACGATTGATGGCCTGCGCGAAGTCATTCTCGCCTCGGAGAAGAGCAACGCGCCGATCAAGCTTCTGCTGAAGCGCGGCGACGAATTTGTCACGATCACTCTGGATTACCACGGCGGGCTGCGGTATCCACACCTGGAGAAAGTGGATGGAACGCCCGATCGCCTGGATGCGATACTGGCGCCATCAAAATAGAAACGAGCGAGAGGAAACGGATGGGCGAACAGTGGCTGGGGCTTCTCAGCCACTTTTCTTTTTCTTGGGGTGGTTAATTGCAGCCCTGGTTGGCCATGCAGGGCAATTCCGGTGGGTGGCTGTCACACCCCCGTGCGGCGAGCGTCACAGACAGACAGTGAGCACAACTTTCACAATCTCGCCAGTATTCTGGGGAAAGTTCATGTTGAAAGCGATCTTGGCGAGGGTGCTTGATAAGGGGAAAGGATCGCGGGCATATGATCGGAAATTGCTAAGAAGTACCTTTGCAAGGTATTTGGGACGCGGTTGGTACGGAGTCGAAGACGGCCCACGCGGCCCCATCGTCTGGTCAAAGAACGTTGCTGAAATAAAGATCACGCCAAATGTGACCAAAGTGACTTTAGGATTTACAACGCGTCATTATCAATGGACCGGCAGTCCACAAATAGTGGGATTGGCGAAGGACGGAGGGGACGAATTCACAGTTAGCGCAAAAAGTAAACGCATCGTGCTTACGCTAAATTGCAAAGGCAATAGCCTCATTTCGATCCATACGGCGACGGTAAAGCCATCTGAGTTCGAACAGACGCCCGATAGTCGTGCCTTAGGAATCTGTCTGGATGAACTGACGATCAAGCCTGACCCACCCCACGCAACATCTGAGGAAGCGCAGGATCTGCTGCGCGCCAAGGAATTGAATCCCACGGGTGTGATTGGCTCTTTGCAGGTCGAAATAACTTCGGCCTGTAATCTGAAGTGCAGAATGTGCATCAATCATGCGTCTACAAACCCCAGACTTTGGCCGCTGAGTGCGCACATGGATGCGTCGGTGTGGGAGAAATTGCGTCCTGCCCTCCGTGATGCGGAAGCGCTGGTGTTCATGGGATCTGGCGAGGTGTTCACACACCCTAATTTCCTTCCGTACCTGGAGGAAGCTGATGGCTTAGGGGTGCCGACAGATTTCTCCACCAATGGTCAGCTTCTGGTTGGAGAAGTAATAGACAGACTTGCTGCTCTACGGAATCTCGCTCGTATGGCTGTTTCGGTCGACTCACCCGACGCTGAGATCTACGAGCGCATCAGGGGAAGGCCGCTAAGCCCCGTGTTACAGGGACTCAGAGATCTGGGACGACACTCCACGTTGGCGGACCGTGTTTGCGTGGTCGCAGTTGTTATGAGGAGCACGTTGAAGAGCTTGGCAGCCTTCCCTCGACAACTTGCCGAAATGGGGATTAAGCACCTCGTACTTCGGGGCCTGTTCGACTATGATTTCAGCCTCGGCGGAGAAATTCCTGCCTATGACACGGATGATGTCGCCGTTCTTAACACTATCAAGAATGAATGCCGCATCTGTGGAATTCACCTCAGCTTAATGCCGACGATTCCCGCTGAGCTGGTTGAAGTGTCACATGACGACCTACATCGGATCTTAAGGGCAGAGGATCGCCAGAACTGGGACGGCTTATCTGGACCGGAAACAAAGCAGTGCTTTGATCCGTGGGAAAGGGTTGTGGTCACGCGCGATGGCAGCGTTTATCCCTGCGAGGCGTATGGCCAATCTTCCGGTGCGGTTGGGAATTTGAAGGCAGAAACATTTCAGGACATATGGGGTGGCGAGCTGTTCACCCGGTTTCGCAGCGATCTATTGCGGGGTCGCCAGGTAGGGTGTGTGGACTGTGTCCGGCGTCCAACGGGTCCTCACCCGCTGCCACACTATGCCGCGCGAATTCTGCCCGAAGGATGCTGGTCCTCCGAAGAAGAGGTTAATGTTAGCGTGCAGAATATCGGCGCATTCACGTGGACCAAAGACGCGCGACTGCGAGTGGGCACATCGGGCAGGCGAGATCGAACCAACTCGACGTATTACCATCCGAGCTGGTTAGCGCCGAACCGGGTATGTACATTTTCAGAAGAACGGGTTGCGCCCGGCGGAACGGCCACCTTTAGCTTCCGGATTTCTCCTGTGAAAGCCGTAGCTGCAGAGCGTTTTCAATTGCTCTTCGAGGAACGACTCTGGTTACCAAATACGGTGTTTCACGTCCCGTTTACGAAGTGCCAGTGAGTTAACCGCGACGTCGGACAATGCTTCATCCTGTCTGTTTCCACTTCGATCTGGCCTATTTTCGTCCTTCTTTTGCGATGCCCACGCACTCATGTCTGGCTGGGCCGCGCCAGCTCCAGAGCAGGTCATCGTGTCTTGCGAAAGCCGGAGAGCCTGTGCCACCGCGACTGCCAACTGCCAACTGCCAACTGACAACTGACAACTGAATGCCCGCACCCTTGCGCGCTGCCATCTCATCTACACCTTCGTCGCCGAATTTCTTTCTCCCGGGAGCCACGCATGTCCTCTACGACCCTGCCGATTTCGACTGAACCTGGTACGGAGGCTTTTCCCCTCCTTACGACCATGCAAATCGAGAGGCTTCGACCCTCCGCCACGCTGCGTCCAGTGCAGCCCGGCAACATTCTGTTCGAGCCCGGCGACAGCAATGTTCCGTTCTTCGTTCTGCTCTCGGGAGGTATGGAGATTGTCCAGCCTTGTCCCAACGGTGAGCGCGTGCTGGTCAAACACGTCCCCGGCAGCATTACCGGAGAGTTCTCCATGATCACCGGCCAGCGCTGCCTGCTGCTGGGCCGCGTTACCGAGGCGGGCGAGTTTCTCCAGATCAGTGCCGACAGCATGCGCTCGCTGGTGGCCAAAGACGCCGAGTTGAGCGAGATCTTTATGCGCGCGTTCATTCTGCGCCGGGTGGCGCTGATTGCCGCAGGCGCCGGCAATGTAATCCTGCTGGGTTCGCAACACTCGCCTGGCACCCTGGCCTTGCGTGAATTCCTGGGGCGTAATGGACATCCCTACGTCTATATCGATCTCGATACCGACGAACGATCGCAGTCCCTGCTCGACCACTTTTCCGTCAAGCCCGAGGAAGTTCCCGTCGTCATCTGCAACGGACACAGTGTGCTGCGCAATCCGTCGATCGCCAAGCTGGCCGATTGTCTGGGATTGAACGCCAGCATCGACGAATCCCAGTTGCGCGACCTGATCGTTGTGGGCGCTGGTCCCTCCGGTTTGGCGGCTGCCGTTTATGCCGCGTCTGAAGGCCTGGACGTGCTGGTGGTCGAAACTTCCAGCCCCGGCGGTCAGGCGGGAACGAGTTCGAAGATCGAAAACTATCTCGGCTTCCCCATGGGTATTTCGGGAAGCGAGCTGACGGCGCGCGCGCTGGCACAAGCGCAGAAGTTCGGCGCACAAATGATGGTCGCGCGCAGCGCCGTGCGTCTGCACTGCGAGCGGCGGCCTTACGAGGTCGTTCTGGATGAAGGCAAGCCGCTGACTGCGCGAGCGGTGGTCATCGCCGCCGGCGTCCAATACAACAAACCGACGATCGGCAACCTGGCGAAGTTCGAGGGTCTGGGCGTCTATTACGGCGCAACTAAGATGGAGGCACAGCTCTGCGGGAACGAAGATGTCATCGTCGTCGGCGGGGGGAACTCGGCGGGACAGGCGGCGGTCTTCCTGTCGCAAACCGCGCGCAAGGTGCACATGCTGGTCCGCTCCGGGCAGTTGTCAGACACCATGTCGCGCTACTTGATTCGCCGCATCGAGGAGAACCCGGTGATCGAACTGCACCTTCATACGGAGATCGTCGGCATGGAGGGCGGCGAGCACCTGGAGCGCGTCACCTGGCAGGATAAGAAGACCGGGGAAAGTTCGACGCACGATATCCGGCATGTGTTCATGATGACCGGGGCCACGCCTCACACCGACTGGCTGAAGGGATGCCTCGCGCTCGACAACAAGGGATTCGTCCTCACCGGATACGATTTGGATCGGGCCACTTTGCAGGAGTTGGGTTGGCCACTGTCGCGTCCGCCGCTGCTGCTGGAAACCAGCTTGCCGGGCGTCTTTGCCGTCGGCGATATCCGTTCCGGCAACGTCAAGCGCGTGGCCTCGGCAGTTGGCGAAGGCTCCATCGCCATTCACCTCGTGCACCATGCGCTGGCGGAACTATAGAGGTAGGCTGGGACCGCTCATCTAGCGCTATCACGTGCAAGAGAGGCAGCGGTCACTGACAAACCCCCCATCAGCGGCGTGAAATCTATTGGTGTATAGGGAGGGAAACTCCCCGGCCTTTTCCCGCCCGGTTCCGGTCGCGCCCAAGCGACGAGAAATAAGACCTCCGGCCTTTCCTTCCCAAGTGCTCACGCGCGTGTTTCTTTCTCTGGGTCCCACCTTTTGAGCCGTAAGGCAGGAGGACAAGCCGATGCACAGCAAAGAGCAATTTTTCAGTTCACTGTTCCGCACAGTTTCTCTGGCGGTAGTCGCTGCGTCGATGATGGCTGTGGCTATCGTTCCAGCCCGGGCACAGAATTCGGTTCCACCGACGGCGGTGCAGGCTGCCAAAATGCCGCAGTTTGCTTCGCGACTGGCCCATCCCGCCAAGCGGCAAGCGCCGAGCAAGCCTGCCGGGTTTGCGCGTCCTGGGATGCGGCGCGGGCCGCTGGACGGCAATGACGCTTACGACAACGGCCCCATCAACGGCAATACCGATGCCTGGACAATCAATTCTGGGTTTATTGTCAGCGACACCTTCGCCCTGGCAAACGACGGCGCCAGCGTCACCGGCATGAGTTTCGGAGCATGGCTAGCCCCGGGCGATACGCTGACCTCGGCGGAGGTTTCCATCACCTCCGGAATCAACGGAGGCACCAGCTACTTTAACCAGACGGTGAACTTCACCCAGAGCAATTGCACTACGAATCAATATGGCTACTACGTCTGCACCGAGACGGCGAGCTTCAATGGCCCGGCCTTGAGTGCCGGCACCTACTGGCTGAATCTCCAGAACGCCAGCGTTTCATATGGTGACCCGGTTTACTGGGACGAGAACAGTGGCGCGGGCTGCCAGTCTCCGGGCTGTCCGTCGCAAGCCGACGAGAACACGCTTGGCACGATCCCTTCCGAATCCTTCACCATTCTGGGCAGCGCCAGCACCAGCACCACGTATCCGCCTCCTGCGTGCTTCAATGGCGGTGTCGAGGTCCTCCATAATTTCACGGCCCAGGAAGGCGGGACATACGGCGGCGACGGCGTTGCAATTGACCAAGCAGGGAATCTCTATGGAACAACCTATGAGGGCGGGAACTATGGCGCCGGTTTTGCGTACAAGCTGGCGGGTTGGGCCGGATGGGTGCTTGATCCTCTGTATAGTTTTGCGGGAGGTTATCCAGGTGGAGTCATCGTGGGCCCGAACGGATCTCTTTACGGCGGAGCGTCGGGAGGTATCCAGAACTGCGGTAGTGACGGCAGCCAGTACTGCGGCCTGATTTACAACCTGACACCTTCGCCGACCGCCTGCCTCACCGCTCTGTGCAGCTGGACCGAGAAGACAATCTATCAAAGTACTGGAAATACCGACGCCTGGGGCGGCAGCGTCTCCGCCTTCGACTCGGCAGGCGACTTGTACGGCACAGGGAGGGGAGGAGCCTACGGGTACGGTGCTGTGTTTGAGCTTATGCCCTCGCAGGCAGGCTGGACAGAGAAGATCCTTTACAGCTTCACCGGAGGCGGCGACGGTTCCATCCCTTCCCAGGTGCTGGTGGGCAATGACGGTAACCTGTACGGACTTGCAGGTGGCGGGGCCTACAGCCTGGGAGTAGTCTTCCAGCTAACGCCGTCGGGGAGTGGTTGGACAGAGAGCGTCCTCCACAGTTTTCAGGGAAGCGATGGCCAAAGTCCCAGTTACCTGGGCCAGGACAGTGCCGGCAATCTTTATGGCATGGCGGTCATTCCGTACTTCGATACCTCCCCTCCGATTTTCACACTGCAGAAGTCCGGGCAAGACTGGGTTTTCAATGAGTATTTCGTCCACCACCCATATGGGAATTTCGAGTTTCTCAGCAATCTCACCGTCGATGCGGCAGGGAACGTCTACGGCACTGGATATGGCGGACAGGGTTGCAGCGGCGGTAGGTGTAACGGAAGCTTAGATTCGTATCCCTATGTGTATGCTTACATCTTCAAAGCGTCGTATGGCAGTGGTGGTTGGCAATACCAGGACCTGGCCGGTTTCAGCTATGAGTATTTCCCTGCCAGCGGTCCTTTGGCGCTGGACGCACAGGGCAACCTCTACGGTACGACGTCGTACTGTGGAACGTACGACGCAGGGACGGTGTGGGAGCTCTCGCCTTAGCGAGGCCGGTCAAGGCCGGAGTAATCTCGCGTAGGGTAAAACATTGTGATGGCGAGCAAGCGAAAGGGCCTCCGCGACAAGAATTGCGGAGGCCCTGTTTGGTGCAAAAAAGTAGCGAGGCCTGTAGCCTCGCCGCGTCAGTTACCGCTTTTTCTTCTTGGCGGCCTTCTTCGTAGCCTTCTTCTTCGTTGCCATAGGACATTCCTCCTTTTGGAACGTTACCCTTGAATTGTCAAAAGCTTCAGTGGGCCCAACAAATTGCCCATATGTTGCATGAGCAATCTTACTATCCCAAGATATTGCGGTTACTTAACCAGAATGTCAAGAAAAATTTGCAAAAAATATCTTGCGCGAAGATCGGTTTCGTGATTTCGGCTCCCACGCCGGCTCGCTTCGCGCGGCGAACGGGCCCACAACGACGAGTGCCCGCTCAGATCGCCAACCCTTCTCAGCTATCATCCCGAGAGAGGACTTTAGTCCGAGTCGAGGGACCTCTACGGCCTCAAACCGTCCTCAACTCTCATCCGAGCGGAGCGCAGCGAATCGAGGGGTCTGCTATTACTGACAACGGTCAACTGTTTTTTGCAGGGAGAGCCACGTCTCGCAACAAGCCCTCCACGTCGGCCTACTCCATTCGCGCGGTCCGGCCCCTCACGCGGCCATCGTGCTAGACTTGTGCAACTCTCCACTGGTTCTTTTCATCAACTCTGTTGTAATTGCCGATGGTGTCATTGCAGACGGTTTGCGGCCTCCCACGTCCTTGACGCGGCTCTGACGTTGTGGGACGTGGGGACTGACGCGAGACGACTTCGCAGTGGTTCAGGAGTAAAACGAAGAAATAGCTATGTCCGACCTCGGCGCCCATTATCTCGACGAAGTCTTCCGCGGCCTGCGCGGGCACAAGCGCCTGGCCGACGACTCCATCGCCCAACTCAGCGACCAGCAATTCTTCGCGCAGCCCGATCCTGAATCCAACAGCGTCGCCATCATCGTGAAGCACATGGCGGGCAACCTCCGCTCGCGCTTCACCGGCTTCCTCATCACCGATGGCGAGAAGCCAGACCGCAATCGCGATGAGGAATTCCTCATGACGCCCGACACCACGCGTGACCAACTGTTGCAATGGTGGGAGCAGAACTGGCAGCTCCTCTTCGACACCATCAACTCGCTTCAACCCGACGACCTGGAGCGCACGGTCACCGTTCGCGGCCAACCGCACTCGGTATTGCAGGCGCTCAACCGCGCCGTCTCTCACTGCGCCTATCACACCGGGCAAATCGCCTTCCTCGCTAAACACTGGAAGGGCGCAGAATGGAAATCGCTAAGCGTTCCCAAGGGCCAGAGCGAGCAGTTCAACGCGCAGATGCTTCAGAAGTATAAGAAAGTGTAAGAAAGAAGCCTGAGGTGAAGCCATGTTTAGGCTGCGTTCCATAGGCGTGCTTTCCTGCGCCAAGATCTTCACCGTGGTTCACGCTGTCATTGGAATCCTTGTCGGATTTCTCTTCCTTCTGTTCGGCATTTTCGGCGCCGCCCTGGCTCCAGGTCAGCAGAAACTCGGCATGGTTGCGGTAATCGTCCTTGCTGTGTTGATGCCGGTGTTCTATGGTGTGCTCGGATTCGTGATGGGCGCGGTCTGGGCGTTCGTCTACAACCTCGCGGCAGAGTCGATCGGCGGGCTGGAGTTGCAACTCGATGCTGTGCCGGCAGCGTATTCTGCTCCACCGCCGGCCGCTGGGGCGTAATCCGCTTGCGGGGCCGATACTAGAAGGTCTGCGCTGACCGGCGACCGTAGACTGCTCCGCTATGTCACTGGCGTAAAATTTCAGGCCCAGTACTCGACTTTTGCTTGCAGCTAAGGTTGCACACCTCAGCTACTCGATCTTAATCACCATCTGCGACCCCTGATCCAGCTTCACTTCTTTGCCCGTCGAGGTCAGCACCGAGTTGTCCAGCTGCAGGTTCTTGATTCCGACCACGCCGGTTGCGTGTGGATCGAGCATCTTGCCTCCGGCTTGCCCTGGTTGCAGCCCAAGATTGGGGCCTGCTGAGGTTGACCCATTGCCTGCGTTCAGATTATTGCCACCCGCCGCGCCGGTTTGCGGCCCTGAGTCCTGGTTCGGGTTGGGGCCGACCGCTTGCAGAGTTCCCTTGATCATCATGTCTTTGCCGCCCGGCACCTGGATCTTGTCAAAGGCAATTCCCAGCGATGCCGTAGGGTCACCCTTGGAGCGCGCCGTCGCCTGCGTCACGTGGCCGACCACCATCGACCCGCTCGGAATCGTAACTCCGTCGCTGGTGCGAAGCGTGCCCAGGGTTTTTGCAGGGATTTCGTCACCTTCCTTCAGCTTCTTCGAGTCGATGGATTTCGCCAGGCCCACAGAAATGACGCCGTGTATGCTTTTGCCGCTGGCGCCGCTGTCCGGCTGCGTCGCCACTGCGCTTTGCCCAACGCACACTGCTATTGCGAGTAGTGAAAACGATAGGACCATTGCTAGCCGATTCATTCTGGACTCCTTCTTGCAACGCTTAAACTTGGACATTGAATCCGGGTACAATTCTTCCTCGACTCTCAGGAACTCGTCAATGACTTTACGTTAAGAATTGTGGCTATTACCGCCCCTATTGGCTGTCCGCGGGCGAATTTACCGTGACGATTTTCATCGTTCCGTTCTGCTGCTCGCGGAACCAGACCTCGCCGTCACCGATCATCGCGCCCTGGTAGTTGCCGAACAGGCACTTGGAAGATTGCTGCGCGATCGCCTGGCGAACGTGCGCGTCAAAGATCACCGCGTATTGGCTGAGAAACTCCGCTTTGGTTTTGATATGCGTTTTACGGTCGCCGCGAATCACCAGCAAGGGGTAAGAAATCATCGCCGCGACTTTGGCCTTATCTTCTGCCTTGACGGCGCTCTGCAACTCAGACAGGAAAGTACGGGACTTCTGCGCGAAGTCCGCTCCCTGAAGATCCACCGTACTGCCCTTGCAGGTTTCTGAATCTGGGGTAGTTTGCGCACGCACCGGCAACGCCGTCCAGACGAGCAGAAGGAGCCCAACCAGGTGGATGTCCGATATCCGGCAATGAGTGGGTCTACGCATTTGGTGTCATGAAGTCGGGCGCTTCTTACGTGCGGTTGCCTTCGCCTCCTCGCGCTCCACCACTTCCTTCGCGCGAAACTTAGCGATCCGTTCGATCAGCTTCACGGGAACCGGTGCGGAAAGCGGGAAGCGGATCGTCCCCTTGTCGACCTCGTACGGTGCAAGTTCGTCCTTGAACGCGGCGACCACGCTATCGGTGGCGGCGTAGAGTGCGTAGTGTCGCTTCCATCCGGCGAAGTAGAGCACGCGGTTGCCCCGCAGTTTGTACGTGGGCATCTTATACGAGATCACTTCCTCAGCTTCAGGCACCGCCTTGCGGATGGTGCTTCGCATTCGCTTCAATGCATCCCGGAGTTCCTCAGGCTGCGCTGAGATGTACTCGTCCACGGACTTGTAGTCGTTGTTAGCAACCATAATTCGACTTTCGCAGCGCAGACTACGGGTACTGTTTTATCATGTCCGCCGCCGTCCCGGAATGCGCGGCGCTATCGCATAGTAGAGTTGCACCAGAACGATGGACCCGATGCTCCAGTAAGTATTCAGGAACAGGCACAGCAGCGCCCCGAAGGCGTAGAGCGACTGCCCAATCACGATGCGGCGCTTGATGGCAACCTGAATTTCCGCCGGCAAATCGGGTTTCACCAGCCCCGCCCCCAGTGCGCATACCCAGCTGAAATACAGGGTAGCGCCCAGCAGCGCAATGTTCAGCCAATAGACCAGGAGCGCGGCACGGTACTTGACGAACTCCGCCAGCAACGCCGTCGAGAAAGGCGTGATCGATACCACGAACAGGAACGCAAGGTGGATCCACGAAAGGCTCCGGTCGGAGCGCACCAGATGATTCAGTTGGGTCTGCTGTCCGACCCAGAAGATCCCCAGGGTCATAAAGCTCATCATGTACATGACGAGCCGTGGCGCTAGCATTACCAGGGCGTGCCAAAGGTCATGTTCGCTGTGCACCGCCTCAGCCGCGGGCGCGCGCAAATCCAGGACCAGCAACGTCATCGCTACCGCGAAGATGCCATCGCTTAGCGCCGCCAGCCGCTCTACGCTCCGCCCGGCGATCTGGTTATAGGACATCGTCATGTTGAGGTGATCGGGCCTCCTTAGATAACTTCTAGCATGGCAACGTCGCGGCTTCCAGATGCATCTAGCCAGCAAGTCTTCAACCAATTAAGACCTTTGGGCTCTTTACATTAAGGTAAATAGCACTTTAATGTCCTATAGTTTTGCTATCAGAATGGTGACTTTCGCGCTGGCCAAACTGTGCCCGGATCGCATCGTCGGACTCTTCCAGAAGGCATGATTGGGGCTGGATTTCTAAGTAACTTTGATTAATGTGACTATCGTTCGAGAAACCGTCTCCGGTCATGCCAGACATCCTGCGAATTCAGCTATAGTGCTAGGCTGTATCGGGATTTTGTCCGAGCCGCAAGGTGGGAAGGCAGACGCCGTCCTTGGTTGAACGAATGGAGGTGCCGGAGCAACGTTCCACTTGAGTGCCGCAAAAATAGTTGCGTCCCATGCTCGAAAACAGTTGCATTCATTAAGGTTGTCGAAATAGAATACATTCGAATTCTGATTCATTAATTTCTGGCCGCCGCGCTCCTGAATCACCCGCCTAATCAGTAAATACTTCGGGTTTGTCTGCTTCCACGGCCAGGGGCGGCTGCACCGTTTCTTGGGCCACGCTGCAGACCGATGCAGTTAGAACAGTATGCGACGGCGCTGGTGTGGGGACTTTTTGCTGCCTGGCAGTTAAGGCAGCAAAGGTAAAGGGGCGTCAGCCCGACAAAAGGAGGTCCTAGCCAAATGAGGAAAACGAACGATTCTGGTCAGGCGCTCGTAGAGATTGCGTTCTCACTGGGGATTTTTCTTTTACTGGTTTGGGGAACCATCGATTCTTTTACTGGTTTGGGGAACCATCGAGTTTGGATCTATGTACTCTACCAAAATGACACTCCAGAATGCAGTGCGGCAGGCGGGACGCTACGCCATCACGGGACAGTGCGTAGAGACTGCCGGCTCCTGCTCCGAATCGAGGTATAACTCAATCATCGCGACCCTCGAAGGCACCTCGGACGGCCTCATTACCCCGAGTAATGCCGGCGACATCAGCGTCACCTGTATCAATGAGGGCGGAGGATGTCTCTCTAATGCTGGTGGACCGGGTGATATGGTCGTCATTACCGTCACCTATCCGTATAAGTTTTTGACCGGGCCAATCAGTAGATTCTTTCCCAGCGGGTACACCATATCCGTAAGTGCGTCTTTTAAGAATGAAATGTTTCCACCGAGCCAAAGTTAGGGGGCGTATGACGACAAGGATGAATAGGGACCAGTCGGGCCAAGCCCTGGTAGAAGTATCGTTCGGGCTAATTATGCTGTGTGTCTTCGTCTTGGGGATCATTGACTGCGGCCGAGCCGTCTACGACGTTCAGGTTATGAAAAACCTCGTCGGCGAGGGTTCCAGCATGGCTTCCCGAAGTGGTGGAACCGACCTTTCGACCATAGTGGGAAGCATCACTACAGATGCTGGCAACGACCTGAACATCGGTACCAGCGGATGCATCATAGTCACCTCCGTTCAAAACATGGGCTCAGGTTCTATCCAGGTCACGAACCAGGCTTGGGGTGGCGGGATCTCTGGGACCGCGTCGTGCAAAAGTAAAATAGGCTGCGTCTCAGGAACCTCAGGCTGCAGCAATTCGAATGCTACCCTTCCCGCTGCGGCAGTTTCCGCTCTGACCACGGAAGGCACGGGATCGTCTATTGCCGTGACTGAGATCTACTACAACTACAGCACCATCACGCCGCTACCGCGCTTTTTGGGAAGTAACGCACTGCCATCTCAGTTTTACGCCGTGGCGTATTACTAACGAGGGTATGAATATGCGCAACGCCAGCATTGTGAAGAACGAGCGAGGGCAAACCATAATCATTTACGCTCTGGTTGTGCCCATCCTGATCCTGTTCGCGGGATTCGCCATCGACGCGGGAATTCTTTATGTCACGAAGGCCAAGCTCTCGACGGCTGTGGATGGCGCAACCCTCACCGGCATGAAGAACTTGGCGTCGGGACACACGACCGCTACGAACCTGGCCACCAACATATTTGACGCCAATTACGGCAACGGTGCGCCTACGCCGACTGTCACGTTCCCGACCGATATATACGGCGACCAGCAGGTCCAGGTATCGGCCACAGTTAACGTGAACACCCTCTTCATGCGCTACCTCTCGAATTGGAGAACCGTACCGGTGAGCGACACCGCCGTGGCAACCCGGGGCAAGCTGGTAATGTCGATCGTGCTGGACCGCTCAGGGTCAATGTGCGGTGGGAGTGCTCCGTGCGGATCAGGGAGCGGGGACGATGGCGGGGAAGCACTGCAATCTGCCGTTCCGACCTTCGTCAGTATGTTCGATAACTCGCTCGACGATATCGCGCTGATTAGCTTTTCTGACAATACGGTCATCAACTCTGCCATCGGTACCGGATTCCAAAGCCCGATCGACACAGCGGTTGCAGCCATGCAGTTCTCAGGCGGCACATTCGGCACAGGCGCGGGTACCGGATCGGTACTGAGTGCTACCATGGGGCCGCCGCTCTCACTCGCCGATGCGCAAAACACCAGCGTTCCCATTATTGCGGGGGCGAATGTAATTAAAGTTCTGGTGTATATGACTGACGGTCTGATGAACGCCGTGCAGGACAACTTTCATTGCGGAGGTACGACCAATAGTACTTTGACGCTCATCAACTACGGTGGGTACGACTCTCCAAACACGGTTGTCGGCTTCATGGATCCTACTTGCACCCCAAACTTACAAGTCACCGGTTGCACGAACTCGGGTGAGACTGGCCATGTTGCTGAGTGGGGCTATTGCGACGGCACGAACGGCTGCTACAACATGAGCGGCACCAAGACGAGCGGCGGCTTCATCTACGACACCGCGGGCGACCTCTGCAAGAATGCCAGTGGAAGTCCCGTAACCACGTTTACCCCTCAGCAACCAGGGAAGTGTGCGGACGGTACCACGCCGCCATGTCCGTTCAGCCGGACCAATGTTACCTCTGAAGCCCAGTATCGTGCCATTCAAACGGCCAATACTATGCGTGCCGAGAGCCCCGTCCCCACATATATTTACACTATTGGGTTAGGCAGTGGCGTAGCCACGGGCACGCAAGCCTTCCTGGCGCAACTTGCAAACGATCCTTCTTCTCAGTGGTCGTCCTATTACACTTTCAATAGTACTCAACCACGAGGAGAGTTTTTTTACGTACAGAACTGTCCCTCGGCGCAATGCACGGCTGACCTGACCAACGTATTCGATACAATTGCGGCCAGAGTTCTTTTGCGGTTGACGCAGTAGCGTCGGCAGCCGGGATCGGGACAACGAATCTTTTCGGGCAAATCGGCCAGGGATCTGAGCAAAGATTTCCTGGCCGTTTCGCTTCTGTGCGCATTTCCGCCGCTGCCCGGCCCTGCGTCGCCACACAAGCACGCTCCGGGAGAACGCAACACAGTCCGCAAGGATCGCTCACTCACAAACCAAAATTGTGAATACTGCGGCTTTCCTTTCTGCCGTTCTCGAGCGCAAAATAGTCGTCAATGCCGCGTGCGAAGCCTGGCGCTATAGAACCAACCTTCTTCCCATCGCCGGCTGCATTTCGCTCCTGGCTTGAGAAGAACCACGCTACCGTGGCCGAACTCCTGATCGGTTTCTATGGCAAAGGCTCAGGCAAAGGTGGGATCAGCTATCCGGAAGCCCTGGATGAGGCCCTTTGCTTCGGCTGGATTGACGGCGTCCGCAAGCGTTTCGACGAAACAAGCTACACGATCCGCTTCACTCGGCGAAAGCCGGACAGCATCTGGAGCGCGATCAATACCAGGCGGGTCGGAGATTTGATCAGACTGGGCCGCATGCACCCCGCGGGCCAGCAGGTGTTCGATCGGCGTGATCCAAAGAAGTCGGAACTCTACTCGTACGAGCGAGCCACGTGCCAACTCGAGGGCGCTTATCAGAAGAAATTTCGCGCCAACAAGAAAGCGTGGGAGTTCTACCAGGCGCAAGCGCCGTGGTACCGCCGCACCTCGGCCTGGTGGGTCATCAGCGCCAAGCGGGAAGAGACTCGACAGCGCCGGCTGGCACAGCTCATCGCAGACTCGGCTAAGGCCCGCCGGATCGGGCTGCTCACCGCATCTCCGCAGAGGTAACTGCCATGCTGGCTTTATCCCAATTGACTTATTTCCAGGGGAGGATAACCACCGCGGGGCACGAAGGTAAGAGGTAGTTTGAGATTGAGATAAAGCGGCCCGGCGCATCGCAAGATCACCCCACCCAAGCAGCCGCTCGCTTGGGTGGGATGGTTGTTACTGCACCAGCGTTCCCGTCTCGCCGACGCCGTTCTCCGCAGCTTCTTCCGGCGGGATGACGGACGCGGCAGCCAGCCGGTCGCCCTCTTCCAGATGCAGCAGGCGCACGCCCTGCGACGAGCGTCCGCATTCCCGGATGTTCTTGCTGTCGATGCGGATGATCTTGCCGAACTGGCTGATCACCATCACCTCCGACTGCTCGTTCACCAGCATGATCGACACCACCTTGCCGTTGCGCGCCGTGGTCTTCACGTTGATGATGCCCTTGCCGCCACGCGAGGTAAGCCGGTACTCGTCTACATCAGTGCGCTTACCATAGCCTTGCTCGGTGACCGAGAGAATGAGGCTGGCTTCCTGATCGTCGCTGCCTTTCGTCTTCTTGCGCTCCTTGGGCGTGACCGCCATGCCGACAATGTAGTCGCCCCGGCCGAGCGTCATGCCGCGTACGCCGTGCGCTGCTCTTCCCATGCTTCGCACCTTGTCCTCGTCGAATCGAATCGCCCTGCCATCGTGCGTCGCCAGGAAGATAATCTGATTGCCGTCCGTGCGGCTGGCGGCTACCAGTTCATCCTCACTCTCGATCGGGATGGCATTGAAGCCGCTGGATCGGATGCTGCTGAACTCATTGAGCGGCATCTTCTTGACCGTCGCGTTGCGCGTTGCGAAAAACACGTACTTACCCTCTTCTTCCAAGTCAGGCACTGCAAGCCAGGCGCGCACGCTCTCGCCCGGCTGCAACGCCACCAGGTTGGCGATGGCTTTGCCCTTCCCTGCCGCGCTCAGTTCCGGCACCTCATATACCTTCAGGCAGTACACGCGCCCTTTATTGGTAAAGACCAGGATGTAATCGTGAGTGGAAGCGACGAAAAGATGTTCGACAAAATCCTCTTCGCGCGTGCTCATGCCTTTGCGGCCGGTGCCGCCGCGGCGCTGCTGGCGATAGGTCGAGATCGGCGTGCGCTTCAAGTAGCCCGAGTGGCTCACCGTCACCGCAACCTGCTCATCGGCGATCAGGTCTTCCAGGTTGATCTCGGCAGCTTCATCCTGAATCTGGGTGCGGCGCTCGTCGCCGTACTTCTTCTTGACCTCTTCCAGTTCCTTGACGATCACGCTGCGCAGCTTCTTCTCGCTGCCCAGAATCGCTTCGTAGTCGGCAATGCGTCCGCGGACCTCGGTCAGTTCCTT
>JBEKTC010000028.1:0-21136 GCA_049516475.1 Candidatus Korobacteraceae bacterium
CAACGGATCGTTGGAGAACATTGCCGGAATCTGCAGCGCAGGCCGCAATGTGCTCGGCCTGATGCCGCATCCGGAGCGCGCCAGCGAGCCGGAGCTGGGCATGACCGACGGCGCGAAGGTGTTTCAATCGCTGGTAGAAGCGGCAGTTAGCCGTTAGCACTTGGCATAGCAATCAGCGATCCGCGACTGGCAATCAAAGGCTATCTCATACATTGCTTTGTATCAGGGCACGACTTCCGTCGTGCCGCCAGACGCTTGTAGAATGCGGGCCTTTTAGCCCCCGATGGTTTGTGCAGGGGCTAAAGCTGCGTTCTCCAGATGCCACACTTCTAAAGATTCTTCTTCGTCCACTGCTCGATGCGGCTCAGCGCCTCCTGTAAATTCTCAATCGAATTCGCGGTGCTGAAGCGCATATAGCCCTCGCCGAACGAACCGAACGCCGTTCCCGACAATCCCGCAACGCCAACGTCATCCAGCAGCGCATCGGCCAGCTTCTTGGATGGCCAGCCGGTCTGCTTGATGTTCGGGAAAGTGTAGAACGCACCCTTTGGCATGCGGCAGGAAAATCCCTTGATCTGGTTCAGGCCTTTCACGAACACATCGCGTCGCCGCTGAAATTCCTGGCGCATCTTCTCCGGCTCGCTCTGGTCACCCCGCACGGCCTCGATGCCGGCAATCTGCGTGAAAGTCGCCGTGCACGATGTGGAATTCGTCGCCAGGCGCGCAAACTGTGCCGCCAGATCGGCCCGCATCACGCCGTATCCCAGGCGCCAGCCGGTCATGGAATACGTTTTCGAGAAGCCGGTGAGAATGATGGTGCGGTCCTTGAAGCCGTCCACCGACGCGATGCTGTACGGCTCGCCTTCAAAGAGCAGCCGGCTGTAAATCTCATCGCTGAGCACCATGATGTCGCGATCGCCAATGGCGGCCGCGATGTCCTGCACGTCGCTCTTGGTGATGATGCCGCCCGTCGGGTTCTGCGGCGAATTCAGAATGATCAGTTTGGTCCGGTCGTTGATGAGGCTTGCCAGTTCGTTGACGTCGAGCCGGAAGTCGCGCTCCTCGCGTAGCGGAATGGGCACCGCTTTCGCGCTCAGGAAGTTGATCATCGACTCGTAGATGGGGAAGCCGGGGTTGGGATAGATGACCTCGTCGCCCTCTTCCACCAAGGCGAGCATGGTGAAAAAGATGATGGGCTTGCCTCCGGGAACGACGACGACTTCATCGGGACCCACTTTAATGCCGCGCGAGGCGGAGACTTCGGCGGCGATGGCCTCGCGCAACTCCGGCAATCCGGCCGCGGGGCCGTAATGGGTGTAGCCCTTGCGCAAGGCGTCAACTCCGGCGTCGACCACGTTGGCCGGCGTGTCCATGTCGGGCTCGCCGATCTCAAGGTGAATGATGTTTTTCCCTTGCCGCTCCAGGGCGCGGGCGCGAACCAGCACCTCGAAAGCGGTTTCCGTTCCCAGCCGCGACATCCGCTTAGCCAGGCGCAATTCGGTCTGAGTAGTAGTCATAGGCAAACTCACGATTATACGACGGTATTGCCTCCGTCAGCATGGCTATGGCAACCGGCCGCAACCGGCAGCCGCGAAGTACTAAGGAGTCGAAGAACGCTCGTAAATGCTCGCTTCTCCCACGATCCGCACCAGCGTGTAGCCGTAGGTGCGCACCACCCCGACTGCGGCTGAGTACTTAGGACCGCCGCTCGCCGGCCCCTGGTTGCCGATCACCACCAGCCGCGGGCCGTGGGAAGCAAACTCGTCGACTATTTCCGCTGAGCTGGGAACATGGTACTTCTCGCGCCTTTCGCGACTTAACTTTCTGGCGACCGCCAGCCCAAAGTCGTTTTCAAACCCCGGATACGGATCCGCTCGCGAGGCAAAAATGTATCCAGGCCAGAAGCTGACGACCTTTTCGCCAGGCGAGGCGAGCTGGTCGATTGCCTGGGAAACGGCAGTCACCTGCTGCAAGGTCCAGTTGGGCGCGTCCGCCAGACCATCAATGCCCGGAACGTTCTCGCCAGTGAAGAGATAGTGTCGAAAGGTTGGAACCGCAAATCCGATAAAGCCGATCAGCAAGACAACACATACCGCGCCGGCAATGCGCACCTCACGCTGGGATTGCATACTGGCCACATAATCGCTGACCGAGCAAACAGCGGCCACAATCAGGAACGGCACGATCATGGAAAAGTACTGCATGGATGCAGGCGTAGGAAGGATGCTGACCAATCCCAATGCAAAAGCGATCACAAAGGCCAGCAGCGACGCGTCTCTCTTCATGCGCCGCAGAACGATGAAGCCAACGCAGGTCAGAGTCAGCACGCTGAATTGAAATCCGGTAAAGCGTCCGCCGAAAGTTGCCAGCAGCACGTGCACTTTGTCCTGCCAAAGGCCAATCAAACCGGCTTTGGAACGCATCGCGTGGTATCCCAGGTTGTTAAACAGGAATGCGTCGGGAGATGCGAAGAAGAGAACCAGGGACGGAATGATGCCGATGGCGAAGCCGCCTGCGAACCACAGAAGACGAACCAGCCAGCGCATCCTATTTTGACGGAATATCCACCACAGAAACACGGGCGCAACCGCAACCACGTACGAACGGGTGTCAACGCTGAGTCCGAACAAAACACCGGCCGCCGCAATCCACCATCCCAAAGACGACTGCGAGCGGCGGACGAAGATGACGTAAGCCAGAAAGAGAAACAGGGCCGCCAAAGGAAAGGTCTTTACGATTGGGAACCACGCAAAGATAAAGCTGCTGGATGTGAACAGGACCACCGCGGCGATTCCCGCAACCCACTTGCTGGTCTCACGGCAGACATGCTCGTAGATCAGTCCGCCGAGTACCGCGGTCTGGAGTGCGGCAAACACGCGCGCCGCAAACCACGAAATTCCCGTGAACTTGAACCACGCCGCGTAGGCATAAGGCAGCAGCGGCGCCTGGGTGTAAAAGAAATCCAGATAGGGAGCCTTGTGTTGCATCACCAGACGCGATGCCAGCAGATAGAAACCCTCATCGCCATCAATAAGACGGTGCTGGGAGACGAACAGGAAAAAGCCGGCCTGCAGAAGAACGATGGGGATGAACAGAAGCTTGCATGCGCGAGTCATCGCTGGTTGTGCAGTTCCCGCTGAGGATTCATCCGGCATATTCGATTGCGAACTCGATCATAACGGTTTTTTCCAGCAGGGCCGAGACCGAACAATACTTCTCCTTTGACAACCGCACGGCATCTTCCATCGCTTTTTGGGTCACATTGCCGCCGACGCGATAGATCACCCGGATGGAGGTATAGATCTGGGGGAAGTCGGCAGTGCGTTCGCCCGTGGCGCGGACTTCCAGGCTGGTGAAAGGCTCGCGTTTCTTGCGCAGAATGCCGACGACGTCGCTACCAGTGCAGGCGCAAAGGGCAATCAGCAGCAGTTCCATGGGGCTGTTCGCGGACTTTTCGGCGCCGGCGTCGACCACGATGGCATGGCCGCTGCTGGCCTCACCCAGGAAACGTTCTTTGTCGGTCCACAGTGCGCGTGCTTCAATCAAGAAATCCCTCCTAAGGAGGCTCGGATTAAGTCAATGCCGAGGCCCTCAGCGGCTAAAGCCGGATTCATCTGCTCGACGTCACGGACCGCCTGAAGGCGGTCCTCTTCAAAGCAATACTTAATCGGAACTCCCCTAGCTATTTCGGCGGAGTCGCACTCGGCGGGGTCGAATTCCCACTTCCGCTGCTACCGTCGTGCTTTTCGTAAATGGAATACTGGCCTTCTGGCCGTTTCAGCCGGACCGAAATCTCCTGCGCCGCCTGATTGATGTTGTAGTCGTCGCCGAACGTCTGGAAACCGTTTGCGATCACCTGCACACGCCATGTGCCATAAGGAATTCCGTCAAAGTGCGTCTTACCGTCGTTATCGGTCTTCAGCTCAAATCCGCTTTTCGCCTGCTTGCCGTGCTGTCCCACCGGATGCAATACAACCGCCGCGTTGCGTATCGGCTTTCCGGTATCGTCTTTCAGCACCAGAAAGCTCAGGGCCGACTGCGGACCCTCATCCTTCTTGTCGCTGGCCATCAGGGCCGCGGAAATCAGGACCGCCGATAAAAGAAACAGCAGGAGGCGCGGCATCTTCATCTCGACATTCTAGACCAGTTTAGGTTGAGCGCGTCCTCCTTGCCAGGACCCGCCGGCCGGGCGCAATTGCTGCTGACCACGGTGGGCATTATGATTGATCCTATGAACCTCGGCCTGCAAGAGATGATCTTCATTCTTGTGCTCGCCCTGGTGCTGGTGGGTCCGCGCAAGCTGCCGGAAGTGGCCCGGCAGTTAGGCAAGTTCCTCGCCGAGTTCAAGCGCGCCAGCAATGAGTTCAGAAGCCAGATCGAAACCGAAATGCTGAACATCGAGCTGGAGGAACGCTCCAAGAAGCAGCAGGAAGGTCCGAAAGTGCTTCCGCCGGAGCAGCCATGGGAGCGCGCAATGAGGCCGATCACGGACTCGGTCAGCCGGGCGAAATCGGAATTGGTTTCCATCGCGAACCCCGATTCTGAACCGGTCAAGACCATCGCGCCCCAGGCTCGGCCGATCGACCAGCCTTCCTCATCCTCTAAAGCAGTGGAAACCGACTGACCATGCCCAACCCCGTTTTGGAAACGGCCCAGCAACGCGCCTCCGAAGAAATGACGGGCATGAGCTTCCTCGCTCATCTGGAGGAGCTGCGCCGCCGCATCATCCACAGCGCCCTTTACGTGGTGGCTGGCTTTGGCGTCTGCTGGGCGTTCCACGAACGCATCTTCGCCATCATGCAGAGGCCCATCATGACGGCCCTGGCCAGTCATCATCTGGATCAGAAGCTGGTCTACCTGAATCCGACCGATCCCTTCAACATGTACTTGAAGGTCTCGTTTCTGGCGGGGATCTTCGTGGCATCGCCGTTCGTGCTGTACCAGGTGTGGGCCTTCATCGCGCCGGGACTCTATCGCCATGAGCGCCGCTACGTCTTGCCGTTCATGTTCAGCACGGTAGGACTGTTCCTGGCCGGCGGCTACTTCGGCTACAAGATGGTCTATCCCGCCGCGCTGGATTTCCTCATCAGCTTCAGCGGTCAGTTCACGCCCATGATCACGGTCCAGGAATACACCGATCTGTTCCTCACCATCATTGCCGGCCTGGGCATCGTCTTTGAAATGCCGATCCTCGTCTTCTTTCTTTCGCTGATGGGGATATTGAGCGCCGGCTGGATGTGGCGCAACTTCCGCTACTCCATCCTGGTCATCTTCATCATTGCGGCCATCATCACGCCCACCACGGACATCATGAACATGTGCATCTTTGCCGCGCCCATGATCGTGCTCTACGTGTTGAGCATCGGCATCGCCTGGCTCTTTCATCCCACCCAGCGCAAGAAGCGCGCAGCGAAGGCGGCAGGAAGCAACTAGCAACTAGCTGCTAGCGACGAGTCCGATTTGCCCCAGCCTCGTCGCCTGTGGCAAAGTGCTTCTGCCATGCTTTCCCGTCCCGACACGACTGAATACGCCGATTTCTATAAGAACTACATCGCCCTCGTTCCCGAGGGTCCAGTCCTTGACTTTCTCGCGCAGCAGCCCGGCGAGTACCGCCGGCTTCTCGCCGGAGTTTCCGACGCCGAAGCCATTGCTCCTACCGCGCCGGGCAAGTGGAGCATCAAGCAAGTCTTGGGGCACATTTGCGACGCCGAACGCGTCATGGGCTATCGCGCGCTGCGCTTCGCCCGGGGCGATCAGACGGAATTGCCAGGCTTCGAACAGGACGACTACGTTCGCGAGGCAGGCTCAGACTCACGCAGCGTGGAAGGCCTGCTCGCCGAGTTCGAGAGCGTGCGCCGAGCGACCATCACTCTCTTCAGCTCGCTTCCGCCCGGCTCCGATACGCGAACAGGCGTAGCCAATGGCAATCCCTTAAGCGTTCGGGCGCTGGGTTACATCGCCGCAGGCCACGCACAGCATCATTATGGATTGTTGAAAGGTCGCTCGGGGCACGGTGTCACCTAGAGGGTTGCGATTGGGTCCGACTTTTCGAAGGGCAGTTCATCCTGGTTAATCCGCATCTCCCTCGCGCGTGCCAGCCCTAAGCACGGGGCTCTTCCGGATTGTTATACTGAACTACGTTATGGGAATCGTGAAGAACATAGCCGCGATCGCCAAAGGCATGAGCGTTACCTTCATGGAAATGTTCAAGCCCACCATCGTCGAGAACTATCCCGACGGCCCCGGCCCCACGCGCGGCGCGATGTTCCAGGACCGCTTCCGCGGCATGCATGTGCTGCAGCGCGACGAAAACGGTCTGGAGAAGTGCGTGGCCTGCTTCCTGTGCGCGGCGGCGTGTCCCTCAAATTGCATCTATATCGAAGCAGCGGAGAACACTGAAACCAATCGCGTCAGCGGCGCTGAGCGTTACGCCAAGGTTTACAACATCGATTACAACCGTTGCATCTTCTGCGGCTATTGCGTGGAAGCTTGTCCCACCGACGCCATCACCCACGGCCACGGCTTTGAACTGGCAACCTACAACGCCAGCAGCCTGATTTATCGCAAGGAGCAGTTACTCTCCGGTACGCCCGCGCACGAGGGCGCCAATGCCATTTTTAGTCAGTACGAGAGTGGCCGCCTCATACCCAACAAATAGCTGCAACTAATTGGCGCGGGTGCCGCATCCTTTCGCGCCTTTTTCCTGGTTGCCACTTTCGTCGCAAACTGTCCCAAAAAGTTTTGCAAAAGGCTTGACGCATCGCTACAATGTATTAATATACGTTGATGCGTATATTTATCCGATGTCGAAACTGTCGCGCCAAGTCGTAATTCGGGAGCTGATCAACGACCAGGAGGTCGGCAGTCAGGACGACCTGCGGCGACTGTTGTTTCGGCGCGGACATCGGGTGACTCAGGCGACATTGTCGCGCGACGTGCACGAGCTCGGGTTAGTGAAGACGGATGAAGGTTACAAGCTGCCGCAGGGCGAGGATTCCGAACCGTCTCTTCCGTCGATCGAGCATCTGATCGAGACGTTCGTGTACGACGTGAGGACGGCGCTGAACCAGGTGGTAATCAAAACCAGTGCGGGTAGCGCCCAGCCGGTCTCGGCGGCAATTGACGCCGAGGAATGGGAGGAAGTTGTGGGTACCATCGGCGGCGACGACACCATCCTGGCGATCACGCCAAGCGCAAGAACTGCGGCCCAGCTCGCGCGGCGTCTGCGCAAGTATTTTGCGTAAGGGTCGCGGCGTTGGCAGCCCTGTTTTGAAGGGGCGCACCTTTAGGTGCGCCGTTACCAGGTCCTTTAAGTTGTCTTCCCGAGCGGGCTTCAGCCGGCGAGGGATCTGCGGTTCGAGAACACGATGAACGCTTCGCTACAATCCGCGGTCTTTGGCGCTACCGGATATTCCGGCTTCGAACTCGTGCGCCTGCTCGCGCGCCATCCCGGAGCCTCGAAGCCGATATTGGTGCGCCGCAATGGCGAAAGTGGCGGCTGCGCCGATCTTAGCGAGGCCTATCCCCAACTGGCAGGCAACGGCGGCTTTCCATTCCAGAATTTCTCGTGGCAACAGATGAAGAATGCAGGAGTGGACGTCGTGTTCTTTGCCACGCCGCATGAGTTTTCGCGCGAGCTGGCGCCGGAGGCGATCGCGCAAGGCTTTCGCGTGATCGATCTGAGCGGCGCATGGCGGCTGAAGCAAACGGAGAATCGCGCAGTATATGGTTTTGCTGAAAACCCGGAAGACGCCCCTCTCGATCGTTCTGCGGTTTACGGTTTGCCTGAATTGCACTCCAGTGAAATCGCGAATGCCAAGCTGCTGGCCAATCCCGGTTGTTACGCGACTTCGATCATCCTCGCGCTGGCGCCGTGGATTCGCGCCGGTTTCGTCGATGTCGAGCACGGCATTATCTGCGACGCCAAGTCAGGGGTTTCGGGAGCAGGGAAGACGCCATCGACGAAAACCCATTTCGTGGAAGTTGACGGTGACTTCTCCGCCTACAGTGTTTTTGGACACCGGCACTCGGGGGAGGTGCTGGAGCAGCTCGGGATTGGCGGTGGATCGCTGCAATTTACGCCGCATCTGCTGCCGATCCCGCGCGGCATTCTCTCGACAATCTACGTGAAGCTGGCGAAGCCGGTGACCTCGGAAGAACTGGAGCAGGCGCTGGTCGGCTTCTACGCCGGGAAGCCGTGGGTGCGGGTCTTCGGATCTGCACGGTTGCCGCAGATCAAGTTTTCGCTGAACACAAACTACTGCGACATCGGCTTCTCGCTATCGCCCGATGGCAAACGGGCCGTGATGGTGTCCTGTCTCGACAATCTTCTAAAGGGTGCGGCCGGTCAAGCAGTACAAAACATGAACCTGATGTTCGGGCTCCACGAGAGAGCAGGTCTGCAATGAAGCTGGTCGTAAAAATCGGCGGCGCGGCGCTCGACGACAAGGAACTCGTCAGCAAGTTTGCCAAGACGATTCCGAGCTTGTGCCGCGAGGGCCACAAGCTGGTCATCGTTCATGGTGGAGGCGCGGCGCTCACTCGCACTCTGAAGCAGCTTGGTTGCGCATCGACGTTCGTCAACGGCCTTCGTGTTACCGATTCCAAGACCCGTGACGTAGCCATGATGGTCCTTGCCGGCCATCTCAACAAGCAATTGGTCGCAGCCATCGGCGGCGCAGGTCAGCCTGCCATCGGGCTCTGCGGCGGCGACCTGCGCATGGTGCTGGCGTCCAAAAAGAAGCAGCCCGATCTTGGCTACGTCGGCGAAGTCTGCACCGTCGACGCGCAGTGGATTGAGCGTTTCTGGAATGCTGGCGTCGTCCCCGTCATTGCGAGTCTTGCTCTGGGTTTCGACGGCGAATACTACAACGTGAATGCGGATCAGATGGCCTCGGCCTTTGCGGTGGCTTGCGATGCTGACGCTCTCGTTTATCTCACCGATGTTGCAGGCGTGAAAGATGCCGAGGGAGCCATCATTCGCTGGCTTGACGTCGATGCCATTGCAGCCATGGTGCAGCAATCCACGGTAAGCGGAGGCATGTTGCCGAAGCTGGAAGCCTGCACCAGCGCGCTGAAAAAAGGCGTGACGCGGGTGCGTATTCTGCCCGCGGCACGGGCAGAGGTCCTGCCCGGATTCTTCACCCATCCCATCGACTGTGGCACTGAGGTGATCGCCTCGTGAACCACTTTGTCCACATCTTCCATCCCACCGAGCGCAAGGATGGCGCCTGGCCGGGGCCGCGCTTCGATCGCGCCTTAGAACGACGTTGTTAGACGCCGTTCCGGCGTCACTTTTCCCGGCAGTGTCCATTTTGCTTTCTTATCCTCTGCGTCGACCCAGAAGGAGGTACGACATTGATTGCTACTACCGTTTTTCCCGGAGCGAGTCCGAGTTCTTACGCTTATCGCAGTGTTACCGGCCGCGACCTGATTTCGATCCAGGATTTCTCGGCTGACGAGCTCGCCTGCGCTCTGGAGCTGGCGGCGGCCATGAAGGCGCGCCCCGCGGATTTCCGCGGTATTTTGTCGGGCAAACAGATCGTTCTGTTCTTTGAGAAGCCCTCCTTGCGCACTCGGCTGACGTTCGAAGCTGGCATCAACAGCCTAGGCGGGACGTCGTTCTTCGTCGATCAGACGCAGTCGCGTCTGGGCGCTCGCGAGAGTTTGAGCGATGTTGCGCACAATCTGGAGCGCTGGATCGATGGCATCGTGCTGCGTACGTTTTCGCATGACACGGTGACCACCATGGCGCAGCACGCCTGCATTCCGGTGATCAACGCACTCAGCGAACTCGAGCATCCCTGCCAAGCGATGGCTGACATGCTCACTTTGCAACAGCACTTCGGCGATCTGCGCGGCGTGCGTCTCGCTTATGTTGGCGACGGCAACAATGTCGCGAACTCCCTGATGCTGGCGGCCGCCAATTTGGGCGCTTCGATCTCCGTCGGAACGCCGGAAGGTTACGAGCCGAATGCCGAAATCACCGATGCGGCCCGTGAACTCGCTGCTGTTTCTGGTGCCAGCGTCGCTATGGTGAATGATCCGTTCGAAGCCGTGGCCGGCGCCGATGCCGTTTACACCGACGTGTGGGCCAGCATGGGCCAGGAAGACGAAGCCGCCGACCGCAGCAAAATCTTCGCGCCCTTCCAGGTTAACCAGAAACTATTCTCCTATGCCGCCAAACACGCAGTGTTCATGCACTGTCTGCCGGCGCATCGGGGAGACGAAGTCACTGCGGCGGTCATTGATTCGCCGCGTTCCGTTGTCTTCGACCAGGCGGAGAACCGCCTGCACGTTCAGAAATCCATTCTTGTCTTGTTGCTGGAAGGCGGTATCCACCGCTTCCCGCCGAGGAGTGCCAATGCGTGAGGAAGTCGTACTTGCTTATTCCGGTGGGCTGGACACGTCCATCATCATCCCGTGGCTGAAAGAAAACTATGACTGCGACGTTATCGCATTCGTTGCCGATGTTGGCCAGGGTGACGACATCGATGCGGTCATCGAGAAAGCCTACGCAACCGGCGCGTCCAAGGTGATCGTCGAAGATCTGCGACAGGAATTCCTGACCGACTACGTCTTCCCGGCGATCCAGGCCGGCGCGGTTTACGAGCACAAGTATCTGCTGGGGACGTCGCTGGCTCGACCGATCATCGCGAAGTACCAGGTCGAAGTGGCGCTGCGCGAAGGCGCGACGGCTGTCTCCCACGGTTGCACTGGCAAGGGCAACGATCAGGTGCGCTTCGAGCACGCTTACCAGGCGCTGGCGCCGGAGCTGAAGGTCATCGTGCCCTGGCGCGAGTGGACGCTGCAGTCGCGTGAAGACTGTCTCGACTATGCGGAGCAGCATGGAATCCCCGTGGCACAGAGCCGCGAGAAGATCCACAGCCGCGACCGCAACTTGCTGCACGTGAGCCATGAAGGCGGCGAGTTGGAAGATCCCAACAACGCGCCTTTGCCGACTACGTGGACCTGGACCAACTCTCCGCAGGAAGCACCCGATGCGGTCGAGAAGGTGACAATCGAGTTCAAGCACGGCCTGCCAGTCGCGGTGAACGGCGTCGAGCTTGACCCGGTCGCAACCCTCGAGGTGCTGAACGAAATTGGCGCGCGTAACGCCATTGGCCGCGTCGATCTGGTGGAGAACCGCTTTGTCGGCATCAAGTCGCGCGGCTGTTACGAAACGCCGGGTGGCACGTTGCTGCTCAGCGCACATCGCGAGCTGGAAGCGCTGTGCCTCGACCGCGATCTGTCGCACTTCAAGCAGCACATCGGGGTGAAGTATGCAGAGATCGTCTATTTCGGTCTTTGGTTTACGCCGCTGCGCGAATCGCTACAGGCGTTTGTCGCGAGTTCCCAAGCCGACGTGAACGGTACGGTCACGCTGGCCCTCTACAAGGGGAATGTCGAGGTCGCGGGCCGCAAGTCGCAAACCTCGCTCTACCGGCCTGACGTTGCCAGCTTCACCATGGGCGCCAGCTACAACCAGAAAGACGCCGAGGGATTCATTCGCATTCTTGGCCTGCCGGCGCGGTCGCGCGCCATCATTCACGCCAAGCAACCCGAGGGCGTGCGGCCTTTGCGTTCAACCGCGCGCAAGGAGGCGGTGCAATGAAGATGTGGTCGGGCCGCTTTACTCAAGGGCCTGATGCCGAGTTCGAGCAGTGGCAGCGGTCGTTTCCCTTCGACCGCGTGTTGTTGCCGTATGAAGTTGCGGCCAGCATGGCGCATGCCTCCGCGTTGGCGAAGGCTGGCGTGTTGGGTGCGGAAGAACTGGCAGCGACGCTGTTTGCGCTGGACCAGATCGGGCGCGAAGGGACGCCCGAGGCAGACGAGCCGACGATTGAGGACGTGCACCATTACGTTGAGACGCGACTGGTCGAGCTTATCGGCGAAGTTGGCTATAAGCTGCACACCGGCCGCAGCCGCAACGAGCAGATCGCTACCGACCTGCGCCTTTATGTACGCGAGCAGATCGACGAAACAACGCGACTGCTGGCAGAGTTCGCTGGCGCGTTCGTTAAACCAGCTGAAACTGCCGGCGATAGTGCTATGCCAGCCTATACCCACTTGCAGCGCGCCGAGCCTGTGTTGGTAGCGCATTGGCTGTTGGCCTACGTCGAGATGTTCCTGCGCGACATGGATCGTCTGTCCGATTGCCGCAAACGGCTGAATGTTTGCCCGCTGGGCTCGGGGGCGGTCGCGGGAACAATCCTGCCTCTGGATCGCGAAGCGATTGCAGCGCAACTCGGATTCGACTCGCCGACGGCGAACAGCATGGATGCTACGAGCGATCGTGATTTCGCCGTCGAGTTTGTGCAGGCGCTATCGTTCGTTGCTTTGCATCTCAGCCGGTGGGCGGAGGAGTTCATCCTGTTCTCGACCACCGAGTTCGGCTTCGTGAAACTGCCGGAAGAATACTCAACCGGCAGCAGTGCGATGCCGCAGAAGAAGAATCCCGATGCGCTGGAGTTGATTCGCGGCAAGGCAGGCAAAGTTTTCGCCGGAGCGACAGCGCTGTTCATCGGCATGAAAGGCCTGCCGCTGGCTTACAACAAAGATCTGCAGGAAACACAGCAGCCTGTGTTCTCGGCAGCACAGCAAGTGACAAGCATGGTCCGCGTGGCTACCGGCTTCATGGGCGCGGTCGAATTCAATTACGCCCGCATGCAACAGGCTGCGACGTGCGGATTCATGAACGCCCAAGCGGCAGCCGCTTATCTTGTGCGCCAAGGTATTCCGTTCCGCCGGGCGCATGAACTCATCGGCAAGGCGGTGCGGCTCTGCGTCGAACAAGTGTGCGAACTTGAGCAACTGTCGAAAGAAGACTACGCGCTCTGCGGCATCGCTGCCGACCAGCAGTTTTACAACGCGCTGGCACTCAAAGAAGTGTTGGCCATTCACAACGTCCCGGGAGGCACTGCCCCAGCACGTGTTCGGGAGTCCTTACAGACGGCGAAAGAGAAACTATCCCAATATTTTGGAGTCGCCCATGCATGCACGTAGCGCCAAACTTCCCGACGCATTTGTCATTGAGCAGTTGATCCAGGTCCATGTTGGCGACGGCACGCTGTTGCCGCGCTCGCTGGCCGAGATCTGCGAAAACATCCGCGATTTCACCGTGGTCGAGCACGAAGGGGAGATCGTCGGCTGCGGCGCGCTCCATCTCTACGGCATGCACCTGGCGGAGATCCGCTCCATCACTGTAACCAACGAAGCGAAAGGCAGCGGCGCGGGCCGCGTGCTTATCGACGCACTCTTGCAGGAAGCGGAGAAGCAAAGTGTGACCTGCGTTTGCCTGTTCACACGCATTCCCCAATTCTTCGCTCGCATGGGCTTTGACGAAGTGAAAAAGGAAGCTCTGCCTGACAAAGTACTCAAGGACTGTGTGCGCTGCCCTCGCCAGAACGCCTGCGACGAGATCGCGATGTACCGCGGCACTCTGCCGAAATCTACAGCCCGTCGTCGGCCACATGCTGCGCAGAGCTATGTGCACATCGCACCGCAGCAAGCTTAAAGCGAACCCGCTCGGGTAGTGCCGGCCTTCAGGCCGGCGTCAAAGGCATCATACAAAAGCTGGGGCTGCGAGGATCATTTTCGAATGATCCCCGCAACCCGAAGAGCTTATTTGTTCGCCCCGAACGCGGGCGCTGAAAGCCTGCCCTGAGCGCAGTCGAAGGGCGCCGCCCTACCCGTACTCCAGATCTTAATCCTCACTTCAAATACTGCAGCAACTCCTTGAACTGCGGCGTTCCCGAGCAGCGCAGCAACTCGTACATCATCATCTCCGTCGACGAGATGACCGCTCCCGCCGACCTCATGCGGTCAAGACCAATCTTCCAGTTCCATTCCGCGCGCGATCCCACTGCATCGGAGGCGACGTGCACCAAATACCCGCCATTCAGCGCGCCCAGCGCTGTCTGCATCACGCAGATGTGCGTCTCCATCCCGCAAAGTAAGACGGTGTTGCGACTTCCCGGCAGCGACTTCAGGCGCGTGCGAAACTGATCGCTGCCAAAGCAACTGAACTCCAGCTTGTCGAAGGCCGGCACGTCCGTTAGCAGCGATGCGATATCCGGCACCGTCGAGCCAAGTCCCTTGCTGTACTGCGTGGTCACCATCACTGGAATCGACAGGATCTTTGCCAGCCGTATGAGTAGCTGCGAATTCTTCACCAGCGTTTCTTTGTTGAAGATCGGCGGCAGTAGTTTTTCCTGAATATCGACGACGACCAGCGCACACTGCTCCGCTTCCAGCGGCCGGCGCGCGACCTCGGTCAAGTCGCTGGCGATTGCTACGCTCCCTATCATTGATGACATAAGCCTTCTTCAGAACATTAAGTCCGTGACATTAAGTTCGTGCATTTCATTCTACCTAGTTCCAAGGTCCGGGGCGCGTTCGAACTGTACAGATCAGGCTTGCGGAATGAACGGGCCGTTTTGGCGTCAGTCACAATCGTAACCCTTGGGGCTGTTGCGGCGGTCCAATGAGCGGCATCTTGATCGGCACCGCGATGCCGATAAATTCAACCAGGCCAATGCCGCCTGGATTCATCTGTACGGTTTCGTATGTTTGACTGAAATGCTTAAGCTACTTGATAATTAAGTCACTGCCCCCTCGTTCAACGGCAGGACAGCTGACTCTGGATCAGCATATCGGGGTTCGAATCCCTGGGGGGCAGCCAGAAAAATCCAATAAAAAGTGGCCTTTCTGAATCATTCTACGACATCCCTCCCAAAGCAACTCGTTATGTCCGCACTGTGTCCGCAATCGGCAGGCGGCTAAACCTGAGCACAGATCGTAAGAGAGTAGCTGAGCGGGCGACAGCAAGGGCCGCTCAGCTTTTCCAGCCGTCACCGCTGCGAGGTTCGCACGCGCTGCGTTGGGTGCGATCCCGAATCGTCCTTCCGGACGGGACGACTTGATGTCAAGAAACAAACGAAGGAGCCAACTCATGAATCGTAAATGCTATCTCACATGGGGAATATTTCTTGCGGGCATGTTGCTGAACGGGGTCGCGCAGCAGTCTGCTCCCGCGCCCGCGCCGCCTCCGCTGGTGGGAACGCTCGCGGCGCATCCGGACTGGCCTGCGGCGAAGAATCCGAGCGATGTGGACACAGTGGATCACCTCGTCGCTTCGCTCTATGATGTGATCTCCGGTCCTGCCGGCAAGGCTCGCGACTGGGACCGCTTCCGCTCGCTGTTCCTGCCAGATGGGCGGCTTGGCGTAGTTGTCCCAGAAATGCCCGCCACAAAAGATGCACCCGCGCGCAAAGGCGATGCCGTTTTCCTGACTCCCGACATGTACGTCCAACGAGACGACTCCTACTTCAAGACGCACGGCTTCTTCGAGCGAAGCATCGCGAACCGCGTCGAGGAGTTCGGTAATCTCATCCACGTGTGGAGCACATACGAGAGCCGGCACGCGGAGAATGATAGCCAGCCATTCACGCGAGGCATCAATTCGATCCAGATTGTGCATTCTCGAGGACGCTTCTGGATTGCTAGCGTCCTCTGGGATGATGAACGACCAGGGCTGACGCTGCCCGAAAAGTACCTCAAGTGAACGGTGTTCTGTGCGAGACCGTGCTTCTGCTGCCCACGATCTTCTAAGGGTGCAATCTTCGCGATTGAAATCGGCTTAGAGATTGAGCGCGTCAAACTTGCATCCTTGCTTCGACCAAAACCACTCGGGAGAACGTGATCATGAGTTCATCCGACTCATTTTCCTCAGCCTCGCTCTCGCCGTAACGAATATCGCCGAACCCTCACTCGAGCAATCTCCCTCGGTGCCCAGAAGTTCGGATACAAGGACCTCAACTGGTCCTATCGTCAGTCGGGCCCGAAGCTTATCTGCCTTTCCTACCACCTTGGTGAGATCCGGCCGCGCACATGTCCTCGAAGCCGCCTTCTGGCCAATTGTGGTTGACCGATCGGCGGCGAAGAACCGGTTCAGAGTAAATTGACTCCCACTAGTGAGCGCCCCTATCATCAGACATCTGTTTCAGCGGCTTCGTCATGATTGACACGACGATCTCGCACTACCGTATCCTTGCCAAGGTCGGCGGCGGGGGAATGGGTGTGGTTTACAAAGCCGAGGACGCTCGGCTGCACCGCTTTGTCGCGCTGAAGTTCTTGCCCGATGAGGTAGCCCGCGATCCGCTGGCTCTGTCGCGTTTTCAACTTGAGGCGCAGGCTGCCTCGTCGCTGAACCATCCCAACATCTGCACCATCTACGACATTGGCGAAGAAAACGGCCGAGCCTTCATGGTCATGGAGTTCCTCGAGGGCGTGACCCTGAAGCGCGAGATCGGTGGCCAGCCGCTGGAGACCGAGTCGGTTCTGAATCTGGGAACGGAGATCGCCGACGCGCTGGATGCGGCGCATAGCCAAGGCATCGTTCATCGCGACATCAAGCCGGCCAACATCTTCGTCACCCAGCGCGGTCACGCCAAGATTCTTGACTTCGGTCTGGCCAAGGTAGCCGCCAAAATTGCGAGTGGCAGCGATGCCGTCGAAACGCTGGCCCAGGATCCGGATGCCCAGCACCTGACCAGTCCGGGAGCCATCCTGGGTACAGTGGCCTACATGTCACCGGAGCAAGTTCGCGCCAGGAAACTGGATGCGCGCTCCGACTTGTTCTCCTTCGGAGCGGTGCTCTACGAGATGGCGACCGGCAAGATGCCGTTCGATGGTTCCAGCTCGGGTGAGATCCACGGCGCCATTCTGCACCAGGAACCTGCGCCGCCGTCGCAGGTGAACCCGCAGGTCTCTCCGGGACTGGACGCAGTGATCCGCAAGGCACTGGAGAAAGACCGCGATCTGCGGTATCAGCACGCTTCGGAAATGCGCACCGACCTGCAACGGCTGAAGCGCGACACCGAGAGCGGACGCTATGCGGTAGTGGGTCGGAGCGCCATCAAGAAGCCTCAGGCCAGACGCCAGAAGAAAACCTGGGCAATGGTCGCTTCGGCTGTCCTGGTCATGCTGGCGCTTATCGTGGGCGGCCTTTATTACCGCTCACATCAAGCCCAGCGCCTGACGGACAAGGACACCATCGTAGTCGCGGACTTTGCCAATAGCACTGGCGATGCGGTGTTCAACGACACTTTGAAAACGGCGCTCACCGTGGCCTTGAACCAGTCTCCTTTCCTGAATGTGCTCTCCGACAACAAAGTTGCAGCGACCTTAAAGCTGATGACCCGCCCAGGTAGCGCTCAGCTGACGCCCGACGTAGCGCGGGAGCTTTGCCAGCGGACAGGCAGCAAGGCTTACATCGCGGGAGCCATTGCCAGCCTGGGGACGGAATATGTGCTGGCTTTGAAAGCGGTGAATTGCCAAACCGGAGACCGGCTGGCCGAGGAGCAGGTGACGGCAGACGGAAAAGAGAAGGTGCTGAACGCTTTGGGCAAAGCTGCAGCCAAGCTGCGCACGGAGTTGGGCGAATCGTTGGCCACGGTGCAGAAATTCGACGTTCCGCTGGCACAAGCCACCACTCCTTCTCTCGATGCCCTGCAAGCCTTCAGCCTTGGCGAAAGGACCCGCCGTGAGAAGGGCTCAGAGGCTGCTCTGCCTTACCATCAACGTTCAATTCAACTGGACCCGAACTTTGCCATGGGATATGCAACCGTGGGAAATGATTACGCTACGCTGGGTGAACTCGGTCGCGCCAGCGAGTACCTCACCAAAGCCTTCCAGTTGCGGGAGCACGCCAGCGAATGGGAAAGGGTGCACATCAGTGGCGACTACTATCTCCAAGTAAGTGGCGAACTGGACAAGGCGGAGCAGGCGTATCAGGAGATGACGGACAACCATCCGCGAGATCCCAACGGATACTTGTCGCTCAGCACCGTCTACGGCTTACTGGGGCAATATCAGAAGGCAACGGAGTTGGCCCGCGAGGCCCATCTCCTCGCCCCGGATCGCGTCCCCGAATCTGAACAACTCGCCAGCGTACTGCTTGCCTCGCAGCGCTTCGACGAAGCCAGGCAGACGGCTCATGCGGCGCTGGCGCGGAAGCTGGACGATTTCGTACTTCATGGTGTGCTCTATGCTCTTGCCTTTCTCGCGGCGGATCCGCCGGCGATGGCGGAACAGCAGCGCTGGTACGCAAGTAACCCCGGTTTGAAGAACATCGGGCTTTCGCTGGCAGCCGATACTGAGGCCTATGCGGGTCATCTGACCGAAGCACGACGGCTGACCGGGCAGTCGGTGGATTCTGCCATTCGGGCGGACAGCAAGGAAAACGGCGCTATCTGGTGGGAGAATGCCGCACTGCGCGAAGCTGCTTTTGGCAATCTGACGGAAGCGCGGCAGGCAGCGGCTGCGGGGCTGAAGCTGGCTCCGGCCAGCCAGGGCGTCGGGGTCGAAGCTGCGCTGGCCTACGCTATGGCCGGCGACACGCCGCAAGCCCAATCCTGGGCGCAGGACCTGAACAGGCGTTACCCACTCGACACTCAGATGGAGTCGCTATGGCTGCCTGCCATTCAAGCGCAATTAGCGATAAACCGGAGGAATCCTGCCGCAGCAGTCAACGCTCTGCAGAGTGCGTTGCCACCCCTTGAGTACGGACAGATCGTCTTTGTGGCTAATATCTCCTGCCTGTACCCGACCTATATTCGCGGCGAGGCTTATCTCGCGTTGGGGAACGGCACCGCGGCTGCGGCCGAGTTCCAGAAGGTCCTCGACCACGGCGGCCTCGTCTGGAACTGCTGGACGGGAGCGTTGGCGCGCCTCGGCGTGGCCCGTGCCAACGCCTTGCAAGCGAAGAACGCAACCGGCGCCGATGCCGATCTCGCCCGCGTGCGCGCTCTCGCCGCCTACAAAGACTTCCTCACCCTCTGGAAAGATGCCGATCCCGACACCCCCATCTACAAAGCAGCCAAAGCGGAGTACGCGAAGTTGCAGTAGCAATCGCGAGACAAGTTCAATGAGAAACCGTGGTGGGCTGACTCCCGGGAAGTCCTGTTCGGGGAAATGTGGCGTGAGGTTGCATCGCGTGCGCCCCGATCTCCCCGAATCCGGTTCCTGGCCAACATCAGCGCGAATAAGTGAGACAATTCGCTGCGCTCCAGAGACTTATCTATCCCGGAGAACGCGGCGATGAATCCCCGCTGTCCCATGCGATGACTCGACTTTCCGCATAACCGGCGCCCTCTAATTCACCCAATCGGCAATGAAGATGTTGGTTTCGTGCGGTTCCTTGCCGTTGCGGTTCGAGGCCCAGACCAGACGCTTGCCATCTGAGGTAAACATGGGGAACGCGTCGAAATCCGGATAGTAGGTGATACGCTGCAGCCCCGTCCCATCCTCATTGATGATGTAGAGGTCGAAGTCGCGCCCGCTTTTTGGATTGGCCATGTTGGAAGCGAAGACAATTCGCTTGCCGTCAGGATGAAAGAACGGCGCGAAGTTGGCGGCGCCGTTATGCGTGACCTGATGTTTGTGCTTGCCGTCGGCATCCATAACCAAGATTTCGAGATTACCCGGACGAATCAGGCCTTGCGCATACAGAGCTTTGTAGTCAGAGATCTCCTGTGCCGTCTTGGGATGTTCGGCGCGATAGACAACCTTCTTTCCATCCGCCGACCAGAACGGCCCGCCGTCATAGCCCAACTCGTGCGTCAGTTGCTTCACGTGCGTGCCGTCGGCATTCATGGTGTAGATGTCGAGGTCGCCATTGCGCGTGGAGGTGAAGACAATCTTCTTGCCATCGCGAGTGATGGTCGATTCGGCGTTATATCCGGGAGCGTCGGTCAGGAGCTTGATGTCGCTGCCATCAAGCTTAGCAGTGTAGATCTTGTAGCTGCTGTAGATGGGCCAGACGTAACCGTGCGAGTAGTCCGGCTTCGGAGGACACTCCGGACTTGTCGCCTGGGTCGAGGAATACAAGATGCGATCGCCGGAGGGGAAGATATAACTGCACGTGGTGCGTCCTTTACCTGAGCTGATCAGCTCGGGCGTTGCTGGTTTGCCATCAGGAGTGTCCACCGGCATCGTATAGATCTGGTCGCAAGGAACGCCTTGGCCCTGATGCTGGAAGCTCAACATGCGGTCGTCGGCGGAGAAGTAAGCTTCTGCATTCTGTCCGCCGAAGGTGAGCTGGCGGATGTTGCGCAGGTGTTTCTCCTCGCCGGGGAACAGCAACGGCGAAGAGGCACTATCTGTGCCGCTTGGCTGCTGGGCCCGCAAGACGGGTAACGCTGCGACGAACAGGACCAGGAGCACAGATGACTTTCGGATGAAATTCATGAAGTTCAAGCGGATGCACTCCGGGTGGCTTCTCTCATAAACAACGTCAACTCGCAGTGGCCCATTACTTTCGCTGCTCCAGTTTCACGCTGGCCGTGATCGGCTGGCCGTCGCGGAGCACCTTCACCTCGACCACCTGCCCCACCTTGCTGCGGCGAAGGGCGTCGGTGAAATCGTAAAGGTTGTGGATCGGCTTGCCGTCGAACTGCACCAGGATATCTCCTGCCTTCAATCCCGCTTTTGCCGCCGGGGATCCCGGGCGCACATCCGAAAATCGCACTCCATCCTTCACTTCGGCGAAGTCGGGTATTGAGCCGAAGTACGGTCCGTATCCTCCACCGCCCGACAACCCGCCCATCGGCTTGTCTTCGGCAACCGTGATGAACGCAGGCGGCTGGGGCGCGTTCGCCAATTGCAACATCACATCGGCAACCATGTTTAGCATCTGCGCCGCCGATGGCGCGTTGATCTTGTCCCAGGTGTCGGACGGCTTGTGATAATCGGCGTGCAGTCCGGAGAAAAAGAACAGCACGGGAATTTTCTTCGCAACGAATGAAGTGTGATCGCTGGCCGAGTAGCCGCCCGGTGAATACTCGACCTTGAAATCCGTCTTCTTCTGTGCCACTTCCAGAATCGATTTGAAGGTAGATCCAGTACCGACTCCGCCGATGAAAACTTTGTTATCGCGAATGCGGCCGATCATGTCCATATTGATCATGGCTACGCATTTGTTCAGCGGCATTGTCGGGTTCTTTACCCAGTAAGCAGAACCCAGCAGCCCAAGCTCTTCTCCGGAGAAAGACATAAACAGAATGCCACGGTCCAGCTGGCCCTTCAGCGGCGCGAACAGCCGCGCCAGTTCCAGCACGCCCGCCGTGCCGGAAGC
>JBEKTC010000029.1:0-21020 GCA_049516475.1 Candidatus Korobacteraceae bacterium
GCTGCTTTTTTCATGAAAAATGGCGAGCAGCGGCCGCGCCGACACGATGTAGGGAAAGACCTTTGAAGCGGTATAGTGCGGCAGTTCAGATCCGATGATCGCCAGCGCATGGGAGTCCAGCATGATCTGCATCGCCGTGAGATACGGGACACGTCCCGGGTGTTCGTCCACATACTGCTCAAGCTTCAGCTCTCTGACCAACGGAAGCACCTGATACTGACCCTCCGCCCGGTACGCGTAGGTGGTGCCCACAAAATGCAGACGCAAACGGCCAAACAGCTCAGGCCATCGGTCCAAGCCGGCAACGATCGCCTGGAATACAGCGCGAAGCGCAGGCAGCATGTCCGCGCCACCTCGCCCGACGTAGCTCAAGTGCAATAGTCCGTCCTTAGGATCAAAAATGGGATTCTTCCGGGGATGCCCTCGCAGATACTCGAAGTCGGCTGGCTCCACGCCCAAAGGGATCTCGGCGACATCCGGCAGCCGCGGATGCCGCTTCGCCACCTCCTCCATCGTTCCCTTTGACACGGCCACAAGCCCAGCCACCTTTGTCACAGACAGATTCTCCAGCACCCGCAAGTAGAGATAGGCCATGACGAATTTCGGGGGGCGCTGCGAACGCGGCAATTTCCAGTAGTAGTCCGTTACGACGGGATCTTGGTAGTCCAGCACGTAGGGAATTCCGAACCATGCGTAGGCAAGACGTCCAAGAATCATCGTGGGATTGGGCGGAACGCTGATGAATACCAGATCGATCTTCTTCTGCCGGATCACCCGCTTCAGCGCCCGCCAATGATGCCACAGGCTGCGCAGCCCCAGGTCTCCGAAGTGGAACTTCCGCGTCAGGGCGGCTGGAATGGCGCGGGTGCGAATGACCTCCAGGCCGGAAGGCAGCAGGTTCAGGTTTTCTTCGTCGACCGGGTTTTCGTAATAGCGTGGATCAGTGGTCAGGATAACCGGCTCCCAGCCAAATTCCTGCAAGTGCTGGACAAGATAGCGCAGGCGCAACGCCGGGGGATAACTGCTGGGGGTAAAGTCAGCGCCGATGACCAGGACACGTTTCAACTGCTGGATTCCTATTTAGCCGGTAGCATTACATTCTATATGGCGTGATCGCCAGGCATGGAGAATCAAGAAGGTCGCCGCCTGCCGACTCAATCATCGCAATCCGACTTGTACATAAACCGCGCCGCCACCCCTATCTCCGAGCAGCACTACACCGATGACCGTGCCCGCAGCGAACGTGCTATTGCACTCCACGTGTCCATCGACATGCTTGCTCACAACCACAAATTGTCCGACGGAACAGTCACCATCGGCGGTCATTGCAATGTAGCCGGAGGTCATGACATAGGTGGGTCGGGAGGAGGTGCCGGGAGCGTTGGCCGTGACCCCAACTACTATGCCCGGTCCTATATCTGTTGGGGTAGTCCCTACGACGGTGGCGGCACCCGTCCATTTGACAGGTGTACCTTGGGCTATAGCCTTGCCTGAGTTGGCTATCATTCCGGCACTTGGGCCGTTAGTCAATGACCCCGGCAGAAAAATACCTGCCCGCAGCGTCCCCGTCACATCCGCCGGCCAGGCAAGACCACTTGGCCCGGACCAAGTGAAGGAATATCCGTTCGCGGTAGCGCAAGCCTTCAGGCCGTCCTTTCCATACTTTTGACCCCGGTACCACACATTAGGTTCACGGCTGGTGATGGTGTTGCCGCCTATGTCGAGCGCGCAGCCGCCGTTGATGGGAATCTGGTTGCCGGAGATTTCGATCCCGGGTCCAGTTACGTCCGCGAATACCGCTTTGAAGAATTGGTTCGCAGCACCTTGTTGCGACTCCGACCAATTCGCAACGATGCGTTCGTGTGATGAAGTTCCAGTCAAGTAAATGTCATCCATCGTGCTCCTGTCGCCGCCAAACGTGTTTTCCTCAATAATAGCGCCGCCATTTTTTTGGTAGATGCCATACCCACAATGTTCAAAGTAATTGTGTCGGATGACTTCGAGCAGGGCATTCTGGGAGCCGTTTGCCAGACCCAAGGCGTAACCGACAGTTCCGTTTCCTTTACCGGTGCTGACACACTCAAACGCGGAGTCGAAGACGCGAATGTCGGCAACATTGACCCTGCTTGTGGGCGAGACAGACATTCCGACCCAACCATCGTAAGGACCACTAGAGGTACTGGCATTCGCGTTAAAAAGCGCTCCCTCGAAAATACCGTCATATGTGGCGATGCCGTCAAAGGCATTCTGGTCAACAATGACGCCTGTCCCGGCGGTTCCCGCGCCGTCAATACGCACATTCCTTACCTCAAAACCAAAAACCTGCTCCATGTCGATCACGGTTCCACCCACGTTGCCGGCCCATTGCAAAGTCGTGCAGTTGCCGGGCAGGCCGCAGCGCGCTCCACCGTCGATAGTGAATGACGAGGCATCGTGAATTCGCCAGGTGCTCCCGAGCTTGATCAAACATGGCCTGTTTGGACTCCCGGCCGGAAAAACGAGTTTGGTGCCGGTAAGCTTTCCCGAGCCGCTCAGCGCGTTTAACGCCGCTGCGCTGTCGTTTCTTCCGGAACAATCCACCCCGATGTCCCGGGCATCTACGACCCGACCGTTATGGCGATAATCCATCTCAACCCTGCTCTGCTGCGCAAATGAGACGCCGGCGAATGCCAGGATCACCATCGAGAGTGCCGATCTCACCAAGAAGGCTAAAGATGTTTTAGTGTTTATCGGCATGTTCATTTTCGAGAATCTCTGGCGATCCAAGCCTTGCCGCCGCCGTTACGACATTCTACCCAGCACTTCTAGGAACTTCCGCTGCTCGATGTCCCAGCAGAACCTCGATCGTGCTGCCTCCCAAGCAGCTTGTTGAGCCCGTCGCAGTTTCTCACGATCTCTGATCCAGGTTTCCAGGATTTCACGCAAACCGGTTACAACTTCCGTGGCATACAAAGCACCCGCCTCCGGCGCTTGGCTCATGACCTCGCGCTGTCCGGGCGTATCGGTGGCCACAACGGCCAGCCCGGCAAGCAGGTAGGCAAAGACTTTGTTGGTGACCGTGAGACTGTAGTTGCGGTGTTGGACTCTCTCCAGCGCCAGTCCAACATCGTATTCCGCCATGGATCGAATAAGGTCGTCGTGATCAACGCGCGGGTGAAAGTGCAGGCAGGAGGCTACACCGCAGCGTGCCGCTTCGCCAAGCAAGACCGCTCTATGCTCTTCTGAAACCCGGCCGCGCAGGTGGATTTCGACAAGCTCGCTTAAGCCAGAACAGGCTGCAAACACATCTTGCAAGCCGCGGTCAGGACCAATCGTCTGACCAAACCAATGCAGGCGAAGCCGCGGGGCAGTTGGGCGCAAAGTAGGGGGCGACATCCCCTGCGCGAGTGAGAGCGGAAATACGTTATACAACACGACCGGCGGTGCAATTCCATAGGTGTTGACCAAGTAGTTAGCCATATGCTGCGAGGTCGCGGAGACGTAATCACAAGCCGCGAAGTATTTGCGTTCGATTAGCCGGATTGCCTCGCAGAACCTATCTCCCGTTTCTGACAGAAGGTCTTCGCAGTCGAACCCCAGCTTGGCGTTCCACCGTTTGGCGGTAGCTGCAGCCGCAGGAAGCACGGGCTGAGTGTGGGCGATAAACCAATGCGCGGATTCTGCCGACGCCAGGCGGCGCAATTCACCCAAGGTGGAGCAACAACTATATTCTGCAAGCCCGGTTGTCTTGACATAGGAAAACGCCGCTTCCGCCAGTCGACGTCTCCCGCGAACCATAACCGATTGCATCCGCCCGGCCTCGGAAGGCATCCAGTCAGCGCGTGCGCTGTCGGTCCGCTGCAACTTCCAGGAGCGCCGGGCAAGAAGTCGTGTGTCGGCCTCTGCGAACCCACGGCCCGCTCCGGCGCAGACTACGCGAACTTCATGCGATTGGGAAAGCAGGTCCGCCTCCCGCAGTAAGCGCGGATTATTGGATGGATTTGCCGCCCCTATGAGACAGATGCGCAAGCGAATCCTTCATGTACGTGCCTACCACCATACCGTCCGCAGAAAATTCGCTCGCGTACGGCTCAGCAGTCGGATCATGCCGAGTAGGAAAACATGGCTGCAGGTAGCCCGCGGGAAGATCAGCAAGTAAGGTTCTCACAGAATGAGGCGCTTCCACAACCCCAGACCTGATGCACGCGCACCTATAGCACAAGGCCAGCGTCTAATGCGGGCGTATAACGTGGGTAACTTGGAAAATCCAGGCGCTTCCTTGCGGTGTGTTAGGGTGTGAGGCTTCCTTCACCTGGCGGCCGCGCCAGGGGTAGAGTCAGGCGTCGTCTTCACTTGCCTGGGCTACCGTTGAGCCAGCAGGCTACCAAGAAAAAAAGGTGAGAAGGGCTGGACAATTAGGAATTCCGTATAGACGCCGCTTCCCAGGCGGCCCGCTTGCAAAGCGTTTCGCAATTCACGGATTGCAAAGCAGCGCGCCTATATAATCTTCTTTTGTGGAGACCGACACCGAAGTTCGCACCACGCCGCAAATCCCTGCCGATCAAGGCCTCTACCTTGATTTGCTGAAACGCTGTCTCACCGGTTACCTCTACCCGGAGAGCAGCAATCAAGAGGTTCGCCCCGATCGCAGTATCCGACTGACCAAGCGGGTGCTCTTCGAAGCTCTCAACAAGCGGGGATACAAGATCTTCCGCACCACGCCATTCGATCCCGAAGCCCGCGTCCTCGGCAAGGATTGGCCCAGCATCGGATACTCCATGGTAGGGCTTAAGCGTCTCGACAACCTGCAGTTCTGTGTCGAGTCCGTGTTGAAGCAGAATGTCCCCGGCGATCTTCTCGAAGCCGGCGTGTGGCGCGGCGGCTCCTGCATCCTGATGCGCGCTATTCTCAAGCTGCAGAACGTCACCGGCCGCACCGTGTGGGTAGCCGACAGCTTTCAGGGACTACCTGTACCCTCGCTCGAAGCCGACCGCGGTTACGATCTATCCGGCATGCCTCTGCTTGCCGTTTCTCAAGCCGAGGTCGAGGCCGCGTTCCACCGATTTGACTTGCTCGACAGCCAGGTGAAATTTCTCAAGGGCTGGTTCAAAGACACCTTGCCCAACGCCCCAGTTTCGCAATTGGCCGTCTTGCGCACGGACGGCGACCTCTACGAATCCACCATGGATGTTTTCAACGCGCTCTATCATAAGGTGTCCGCCGGGGGTTTCGTCATCGTGGACGACTATCACGTAGTTCCGCCCTGCAAGGAAGCGGTTCATGATTTCCGCAGGCGCGCCGGCATCACCGACCCGATCCAAGAGATCGATGGCACGGGTGTATTCTGGAGAAAGTCGAGCTGACGTTCCCCATGAACTTTAAGAACAAGCTGAAAGCCGTGCGGGCCGGGGTTTCCGCCTTTCAGCGGCAGCGCGCCCGCACCCGCACCCGCGCCGGCCACAGCTACGGTGTGTGGTATTTCAACAGCAATCTTTGGCGCGAGATACGCTGGTTCGGCGTTCCCATCTACAAGCTGCCTTTTGATTTGTGGAACTACCAGGAAATCCTGAGCGAGCTACAGCCCAGCTTGGTGGTTGAGTTCGGCAGTGCCTATGGCGGATCGGCTTTGTATTTCTCCCATCTCTTGTGTTCGCTTGGCAATCCCTATCGCGTCCTCTCCGTGGATATCGACCACAGCGGGATCTCCGGGCGCGCTCGTCAGGACCCGAACATTGATTTCATCCAGAGTTCATCGACCGATCCGAAGGTCGCCGAAACCATTGCCGCATGGCGCCGAAAGCTTCCAGGCCCGCTGTTTGCCATCCTCGATAGCGACCATAGCAAGAAGCACGTCCTGGCGGAGATGGAACTTCTACGACCTCTGTTGACAAACGGAGACTATATGGTGGTAGAGGACGGCTGTGTCAATGGCCATCCTCTCTTGCCGGGATGGGGCGAAGGTCCATTCGAAGCCTTGGAGGAATACATGAGGCTTCATCCGGAAGACTACCGGGCTGATCGGGAACGGGAAACCCGCTTCGGCTTTACCTTTGCGCCGAATGGGTATCTGATCCGGGTATAGGTTCGGGGACAAAAGTCCCGAATGCCCGCGAGATCGCGGCTCGCTATCGGCGGGCTATCGAAGGTCCCCGACATGGGATGTGGACATTCTCTCTAATCCCTCGTCCGTTCTACTCAGAGTGCACGTGCCCAGTGCATAGTTCCGCCAGGTGGGCTTCGTCTCGCCTGCAAGATCCGCAACGATAGTGATCCGTCAGTAAAGGGGCTCGCCCATTCCTCCGACTCCCCACATTCGTTGAACGCAAATAACTTGTTGGCTTCGTTTCGCAAAGTTGCCGCGCTGTACGCCTTCAGCGACCAGGCATCAAACTCCGCCGAATTACTCCGCTCTCACACTCCGCCATAACGTCAAGTGAGGCCTGTGATCGCGTTTACATTTTGCAGTCAGGCGTAGAACGAAATTCAATTACAGCGGAACGAACCACCATGACGAGGAGCGGGCGACTTTCGCGCCGTGTGCGAAGAAGCTTCGTCCTTAGCCCTTTCCTCCAGCGGAGTCAGCCACCAGGCGAAGAAAGTACATCCGCGATACATCTTCGCGTATGGTCTGCGAATTCTGTCGGCTTGCCTGAAACATATCGGCTGCCGGGTGCAGCTCGTTTTCCTGCCTCGTATCTTGGGCGAGATTTATCCTGACCGAGTTCTCGACCAGATTGTTCAACTCTCGGCCGGTTCTGCTCTGATCGGCATCTCGGTCATGAGCGACGATTTCGAAAACGCCGTCCGCATCACACAACGCCTGAAGCGCAGCCTGCTCACCCCGGTCATTTGGGGTGGAATGCATCCCACACTCCAACCCAAAGAATGCCTGGAGCATGCGGATATAGTCTGCATCGGCGAAGGGGAAGAGACGCTGGTCGAGTCTCGTGCAGAAGATACGCAGCGGCGAAGACTATCAAACGGTGGCCGGCACCTGGCAGAAGCACAATGGACAAACAATCGCCAACCCGCCACGCCTGCTGGTAGGTGACCTGGACAGCGTGCCCTATCCTGACTACGACTGGCGGGACCATGCCATCCTGATTTGCGGCCAGATCGTGCCTCTTACCTACGCGGTCCTGGTGGAGCGGATGCGGGAGCGCTATCTCACCTTGACGACGCGGGGCTGTCCCTTCCAGTGCAACTATTGTTTCAACCACGCTTTCCGCCGCTTGTTTCCGCAGGGGCCGACGATCCGCAAGCGCTCCATCGCCAATGTGATGGGCGAACTGAAGATGGTCCAGGAGCGCTTCGCCACCATTAGCCACATTTGTATTGCCGACGATGCCCTCTTCCTGCGGCCGGATAACGAAATTGAGGAGTTCAGCCGGCAATACAAAGCCCACATTCGCATCCCGATGTGGGTGACTGGAACCAACCCATCGACAGTTACCGCCAGAAAGCTGGCGGCGTTGGCCGATGGCGGCATGGACACCATCCGCATGGGCATACAGACGGCTAGCCCGCGGATTCAGAAGCTGTATGCGCGAAAGGAGTCCAACCAGCAGGCCAGAGCGGCGGCGCAGCTCTTCCATAGGTTCCGGGGCAAGATCAAGACAGTGCAGTACGACATCCTTCTGGACAATCCCTGGGAAACAGACGAGGACCTGCGGGCAACCTTGCTTTTCATGTGCCGGCTGCCCGTCCTCTGTGAAATTTTCCTGTTTCCGCTGATTCTTTATCCCGGCACGGATCTCGAGAAAATGGCGGTCAAGGCTGGTATCCCCAGGGATCAAGACGAAAAGCAACGCCTCCAGCACCATCGAGCCAGACAAACGTACCTTAACGCCATTTTCTTTCTATTGAGCGAGTGCGCTCACCGCGGCCAGACCATTCCGCTGCCGCTGATGTTTCTGATGACACAGCCCCTGCTCATTCGATTGGGTGTCAGTCGCGTTATCTATCGAGCGCTTAAGGCGCAACGCGAGGGCCGGCTCCTGAGCTCGCTGCGGAGGGTCATAGCTCGCACCCTACGGAGGGCACTCCATGCACCTGCCAGTGGATTACTGCGTGGTTGGGACCCGACATCCGAGCATGGACGGAGCCCCGCGCTACTTATGGTCGATGGTGACAGGCCTGCGTTGAAAGAGCGAATTGGGGACAACCGGTTCAGCCCGTCCGAAGAGACCGCGGAGGCTATGCATCGCTGACTGACGGGAATACCAGTAGCGGAGATCATAAAAGCGCTGCGGTGGAAGCACGAGGGCAAGCAGGCCAATCAGGTTCTTAAAGAGCTTGTAGCCCGCAGTCGAGTTCTTATATGACGCCTGGAAGCCGCGCACTTCGGCCTTGAATGTCCTCCAGCGACCGCCGCCGTCACGTTGTAATTCATACCGTTCCATTTCTAATCGGTCCGACTCGAAGAAGGCTGCGATGACTTCCTGGGTTACCCCTAGCTCGCTCAACCGCTGCGGCAGCATCCCCATCAGGAATTTGGTCAGTTCGTAGTCGCGTGCCTTCACAAATCTGTGGTGATAGTCCTGGCACTTCTTTGCGTTTGAGGTAGTGGGGCGTTCGTAAGTTGGCGAATGCAGGCGGTAATAGCAAAGTGGCTGATCCAGGATGAGAGCACCACCGAGCGCCAGTGCAAACATGAAGATCGGAGTGTCGGCTGCGTAGACCAGTTCCGTCGGGATCTGCCCAAGTCGTCTCAAGACTGACCTGCGCACAGCGAGCCTGCTCGTACCTAGTAACATCCGCGCGGGATCAGCGATACGCGCCGCGGTGACGCTCGAAAGGTCGACGACGGTGTTCTTCTGCGGAACGAGCATCTCGCCCGTCAAAGTGTCGTCCAGGACTTCAAAGTAGCCGTGGCCTACCGCTGCTATTTCGCGATTCTGTTCGAAGGCTTCGAGTACGGCTCGTATCTTCCCGTTAGCCCACCAATCGTCGGCGTCGAGAAACGCCACAATATCGGCGCGGGCCCGGGCGATTCCAGAATTGAACGCGGAGGCCTGCCCGCCATTTGCCTTGCAGATCAGTTGAACACGAGGCTCGAACTTACGCACGATTTCTGGTGTTCGGTCGACTGAGCCGTCATCCACGACGATGACTTCCATCTCAGCGGGAGAAAGCCCTTGCTGCAGGACGCTCGCGATCGCCTGCTCGACGAAGCGTTCCTGGTTGTAGGCATCGATTACAGCACTGATTGCGGGCTTGGCCATCGAAGATCTCGTTAATGTCATCCATGCATATGAAAGGCGCCAAAAAGACAACCGACTCCCGCCATGGACATACGAATTCTTGAGCGCCAGTCCCAGGGCGCACGGGCAGCCAATGCGATTGCGTGCTTGCCACATCTCCAAGCCGTGCGTCTGCGATGTCGGGCGACTGCCGACACGGGGAACCGATATGCTCGATAGAAGACGCTCTGGATGTCGGCTACGAGCCTGGCGCCCGCAATGACCTCTTCGGGCGGGATGGTTGGCAGTTGACCGGCTTGCATCAGAAAAAATGCTCTAAGGCTTCCGTACTGTTGATTAGCCAACGAGGTCTGCGGTTCGGCCGCCTTATCGGCAACTAGGCCGACCACAGCGGCTATGTTTCTTGCTGAAATGGCATTCCTCCACTTATCTTGCGACTCCTGGTACCGGATGGACGTCGCTTCTGCATGTCTTCGCCAGAGCACCAGCGGTTCGCGGAGATTTTGGACCTGGCTTCTCATCGTGATTCGCGAAAGCAGGTCGTAGTCTGAGGCGGAGCCGTTCTCGAGGTCGCCAGAGTAGCCGCCGATGTCCAAGAGTTCCTTGCGCCGAATCATGACGGTCGTGTGCCGGAAAGGGCAGCGAAACATGACCTCCCATTTCAGATCAATGTCGTCTTCCGGCTCTCGATATTCATCGTACGCGTTGCCCTTTTCGTCGATAAGTGTCGCGGCTGAGCCCACTAGTGAGACCTTCGCGTGGGAGCGGAGGAAGTCAACCTGTACGTCCAGGCGTCGGGGTAGGGAGATGTCATCGTGATCCTGCAGCGCGACGTACTCGCCTCGGGCGGCGGCCAATCCACGGTTAGTCGCTCCAGCTATCCCCAAATTGCGGTCGTTGGTGATGATGACCATGCGGTCGTCGTTGAATTCGGCGAGAATATGGGGCGAGCTATCGGTCGAGGCGTCATCGACAACAATGAGTTCGTGGTCGCGGAATGTCTGGTTCAGAATACTCCCAACAGCCTCCCGCAGGAATCGCGCGCCGTTGTATGTGGGCATGACGACAGAAACGATTGGGGTAATTGAGGACTGCCTCTCACTCATAACATTAAACGTTGGCGGTTGACGCGTGCTTCGGCTAGAGAAACTCCGCATCAATGCGCGAAAAAACTATGTCAGTCTGCTCTGACAGCGGCTTCCGTAGCCTCTTTGGTCGACGAGGATGGCGCCCCGGAGAGTAGCTATCGATGGTGTACTGATTCTCAAGACTGTATGCACGAAAGCCCCAGGTATCCAGGAGATCAAAAAGATCCTCGATCGTCTTACCCTCTGTTAAAAGCGTTTCGGGTGTAACTTCCACCATGATTTCCAGATCATCGCGGCAGGATGCCATCAGCGGCGTCATCCCGCAAAGAGCGTGCCACTCGGCTCCCTCGACATCGATCTTAACCAAACGTGCTGCCTTGAACTCCTCCAGCTTCAAAATTGTCGATAAAGGAGCGGCTGGTATGCGCGACTGGCTTTCAAGGTGATACTTCTCAGCCCAGCCCGGCATTACGGTTGTCTGGCCGGGCAGAACATCCGGATTTGTGTAGATCGTCAGCATGGCCTCCACATTCCACGCCGCACAGTTCACGGTGCGGACATTGCTCGCATCGTTCATTCTGAGGTTATTTTCGAGTGCGGCGAAGATGGCGGGCAGAGCCTCGATCGCGACCACCTTGCCAGACTCTCCCACCAGCTTAGATGCTAACAACGTGAAGTACCCGATATTCGCGCCCACGTCGATGAACCCATCACCTGGCGCGAGGCGCTCTTGAATCCAGTGCGTCAGGTTCGGCTCCCAAAACCCGAAATAGAAGATGTACCTCGAGATAGTGTCTCGCGTGTTGCCGGAGATCTCGCTACCGAAAACAGTTTGCGCCCTGAAATTCCACGTGGGCGGCTCCAGACCGAGATAGTGCATCAAGACGACGCTCCACAACTTCTTCTTTCCGAAGGTTATCGGAACGTACCGAAGATATCCTCTGACGCCAGGAATCACCAGAGTTCTGATCAATCTCTGTACTAGCGGCGATTCCTTGACCGCGCGTTTTAGTGCCCTTCGCTCCAAGTAGAGTGCTCCGATGGCGGTGCGAAAAATGTGATCGTGGGGACAGTAAATTTCGGATGCATGCTGCTGCCTGAACTCGCACCGCTGAGCAGGGCGTACCAAGCCCAATCCCCCAGGCAGCGCACGCCCCACGCGAATAGGCTAAGCCGGTCTCGCAGTTCCCAAGGAGCTCGTAGAGAGAGGGCAATGGCATGCTTTCCCCAAAACCAGTTCAGCATCCTGCGATGCCGGGCTACAGCCGATCGCGAAAAGCCATGCACCCGATAGAATCTCTTCTGCAGCTTGCAAAGGAACACGAGGCCGCAAACAACCTGCTTCGCCGGCAAAGTAGGAAGTCTGCCGGCAGGGGTCGAGGTGAACGCTCTGAGCCCTCTGATACAGCGCTGAAGATTGCCATCGGAAGCCGGCCCGAGATCACCGAGAAGAGAGATGTTACGGGCCGAAATGATGTCGCCAGAGCGCATTTGTTCCTGCTGCCGCTGGAGAGAGGTCGCGTCAACATGACGTCGCCATAAGACCAGGCTCTCAGGAACATTGGTGACGTGATACTGCATGGCTAAACGTGAAAAGGGATCGTATGCCTCCGAAAATCGGAACGCAGGGTCCTCATCATACCCGCCAATTTCTAGTAACGCACTGCGCTTTACCATGATGCTGGTGTAGTGGAAGGCGTCGCCCCAGAACAGCAGTCGCCATTTGATATCGATTTCCTCGCACGGCAGTGGGAACTCGGCATAGGCATCCCCGTTCTCATCAATGAGAGTGGCGGCTGAACCTACCGCCGCAACATCGGGATGGGAGCGGAGGAAGTCCAACTGGGTCTGAAAACGGTGAGGCAAGGAAATGTCATCGTGGTCCTGCAGGGCGACATACTCGCCGCGAGCGGCGGCCAGGCCTCGGTTGGTGGCGGTCGCGATCCCCAGATTGCGCAGGTTGGTGAGCACGATGACACGATCGTCCCGGGCGGCGAACTCACGCAGGATGGAAGGTGTACGGTCGGTGGAACCATCGTCTACCACGAGCAGCTCAAAATTACGGCAGCATTGGCTGAGAATGCTCTCGATGGCGGGACGCAGGAAACGCTCGCCGTTGTACGTGGGCATCACGACGGAAACCACAGGGGTGATGGGATGAGACTCGCGGCTCAGGTTGCTAGTTGTGGACGATGCCGATGCCATAGCCATCCTGCTGGGGATCCTCGATCAGTTCCGAGGTCCGGTGCCGAGTTTTGATTTCCTCCCACAAAACGGGGACTCCTCCAGTGTAACTCCCGATCGGCTTGCCGTAGCGGGTACCGAAGTCACGGACAATGTCGTGAAACACAATCAGGCCGCCGGGGCGCACCATTGGACTGTAATGGATAAAGTCGGCTTTCACGGCGTTGTAGGAGTGGTCACCGTCGATAAAGAGCAGATCCAGCGGATGACCGTGCAGGAGCGAGCGCACGCGCTCCAGGGTCGTGGGAGCGCGGGAGTCTCCGCGAATGGAGATGATGCGCTGCTTGCGAGTCGCGAAGCGCGCGTGGACGAAACAGCGCTCGACAGATAAGCCGAGATCGACGCTCAGCAAGAGGGCGCCAGGGGCGCACACTTGGGCGAGCAGAAATAACGTGCCTCCCGAGGCCGTACCGATTTCGCAAACATAGCGGGGTGGATTTTGCTTAAGGACTTTGAGCAGGCCGGAGACCTCGTTATGCTGCTGGATGGCGCCGAAAATCTTGTGGCCGCAGAGCAGGTCGATTTGCTCATCCAGCGAGTTCAGTGCGGCATACTGCTGGCACAGAGCGTTGAGGGCGCGCCGTAAGTCCCGATAGCGGCGATAAGTGTTGACGGCGAATGCGAGGCGGTCAGCGGCCTTCTTGGGCAATGTCTGGCGCATGATGCGGCCGGCGAGGGTCATGCTTCCGCCACCTCGGGGCTCATCTGCCATTGCGACGTCACCAGCACGGCGACGATCCTGTGTGGGCATCGGGCCACGGCAAAAGTACTTCGATTCCTCCGCCAAATCATCAGATCAATCTCGGCCGGGCACACGAAAGTATATAATGCTTTCCTAAGCAACCCAAGCGAGACGCCGTCTAAGCCCCTCTCACTGGGCATCGGTGAGTGAATAATCGCCAATCCGGCATACCGTCGGCAGCCGGATCTCAGCCACGTTGAAGGTACAGGGGAATGGGCTCTTCAAAACTGCTCGAGAGCGCGACCGAACTTGCACCACCTGATTGGACGGGAATAACCACGCTTAAGGATGGGTATGGCTTTTCGTCGGGGGAACGGACACTTGGTGACTATTGGCGCATCCTGCGGAAGCGCAAATGGACTATTATTGCGTCGCTAGCGGTAGTGGTTACCGCCGGGGCCATTATCTCCCTCACCATGACCCCCATTTACGACGCCGTCGCGCGTATTTCGATATCGAGCTATGCTCCCAGCATTCTCCACTTCAAAGACGATCAGCAATATGCCGATCCCATGGAAAACCAGGACTTGCTAATTGCCACCCAAGTAAACATTCTTCAGTCTAATACTCTGGCCCTGCTGGTCATCCATAACCTGGGACTTAATAATCGGCCTGAGTTTGCGGGAAAACAGCGGCCAAACATTACCGGTGGAGTGCCTTTGTCTGGATTGTCGGCCCAGACTTTAGAGCGTGAAGATCAACTGATTAGAGTATTTCGTTCCAGTTTGAATGTGTCGTCGGTTCCGAGCACCGCCATCATTGAGATCAAGTATTCCAGTCGGGACCCTCGACTGGCAGCGGAGATCGCCAACGCGACCGCCGATACGTTCATTGAACAGGACGTCAAGGCGAGGTTTAGCAGCGCCATGCAAGCCGCCGATTGGCTTTCTAAACAATTGGACGACTTGCAAATAAAAGTGGAAACGTCCCAAGCCCGGCTGATTGAGTATCAAAAGCTGCATGGAATCGTCGGTACAGATGACAAGCAGAACTTGACTTTCGAAAAGCTGAACGAACTGGGTAGACAGTTGACCCAATCGCAGGCGGACCGCATTCAAAAGGAATCGTTGTATCAGATCGCAAAGGGCGCCAACCCAGGTGCCCTGGCCAGCGTTTTGCAAGACCCTGCTCTCTCCACTTTGGCTCAGCAGAAGGTGCAATTGCAAATCCAGTATGCCCAGTTGACAACCCAGTTTGGCTCATCGTACCCAAAGGTTCTTGAAATTCAGAATCAACTCAGCCAGATAAGCAAGGCATACCAGGAAGAACTGCAAAATGGCGAACTCAGAGTGCAAAACGAGTATTACACAGCAGTAAAACGTGAGCAGATGCTGAAGGCGGCCCTAAATGATCAGACGGCCGTCGCAAACCAGCTCAACGAGAATGCCATTGAATACACGATTCTGAAACAGGAGGCGGATTCCAACAGGCAACTGTATGATGGCCTGCTCGAAAAGCTGAAAGAAGCCAGTCTTGCGGCCGGCCTTCACTCGAGCAACGTTCGCATTGTAGACAAAGCTCGCGTCCCCCTCTTACCCGCACGGCCAAGCGTGCGGCGCAATATGCTCTTCGCACTTCTGCTAGGGTTAGCCAGCGGAGTCGCTGGAGCGCTCGCGCTGGAGGCAGCGGACAACACGGTGCGCACGCCCGAGCAGGCCCAAGTCTTAGGGCTGCCGGTGATGGCAGCCATTCCGCTGAAAGCTAGCCTGAACGGGGCGAAAGCCACAGGCGCGCGCTTTTTCTTGGCGCCACGGACAGGCAACGGCTGCGCAGCGACGCTGGTGACTTCACTAGAACCTCAGTCGCAGATCTCAGAAGCCTATCGCACCCTGCGTACATCGATCTTGCTGTCGCGTGCCGGACAACCGCCGCAAGTTGTCGTTTTTACCAGTGCGCTACCCCAGGAAGGCAAGACCATGACTAGCGTCAACACCGCTTTTGTTATAGCGAAACAGGGAAAGCGCGTACTGTTGATCGACGCCGATCTGCGGAGGCCCAGCATACATAAAGTTCTTGAACTGCGGTCCGACGTGGGTCTTTCTAATGTTCTGAGCGGCGGAGCCAAGTGGAAGGACGCCGTTCAGCCCACTGCGGAAGCCAACCTCTTTGTCCTGCCTTCCGGACCCCTACCGCCGCACCCTTCCGAATTACTAGCTGCCACCTCGATGCAGGATCTGATCCGTGAGGGACGCAACGAATACGATCACATCATCATCGACTCACCACCGCTGCTGTCCGTTACCGATGCGGTGCTGTTAGCGGTGCAGGCAGATATGGTGGCTCTTGTGGTTCGTTCTGGCCAGACAACCATGGGAGCCATCCGTAACGCTCGTGACCTGCTGTTGCATGTGAAGGCGCCATTGCGAGGCATCGTGCTGAATGCCGTTGATCTTCAGTCGCCTGATTACTACTACTATCACTCCGGACCGAAGTATCGCGGATACTACACCGATAAAGATGCTCCTAAACTGAAGGGAGGCCGGAACGGTGCTTCCGAAAGCCCGGATGGCGACGAACAGCAGAAGACGTCGGATGCCGCTAAAGCTTGACGGTGAAAGACGCAGGCCGCACGATGATTTGTTCAATCGGATCCAGCACGGAGTTGGCTTTGGGTCCAACGATCAGTCGAGCCACCGGACACACATCTAAAACCTGTTTATGGTTCGCAAGAAACTGCACACGCGGCGGCGTAATGTCTGCCAAGAGCGTCCCACCATCCGAACGGGTGATTCGGAGGGACCAAAATAGCTTGTGGAAATGAAGGAACCGCTCTGAATCTTCCCTGCGGAGCCATTGCCTGGCCTAATGGCAGTGGTTGTTCAGAGGTTCCCTAGCTAGGGTGTGCTTAAAGACGTTGATGGGATCCTGCCGCCCGGCGGATCTGTGCAGATGAGTTGGAATGTTACGCCCAAGTATTTCACAGATTAGCCCCATTGTTGCCCTCCCGTTGTTGTATGGCATTGACGTCCACGATACGAGTTCATCGGAGTCTGGTGAAATAGCGTAACCAGTGTGCCGCTAAGCGTCATGCTGGGCTCACCCCGCTGGCCATTTGCCAGTGTGATTTCACCAGCACTGCGCCTAAGTCTTGCAGCGGCATGCGTCCGGTGCCGAAGTAGTCGGAGGCATGCACATCGAAGCAGGCAACGTTGACGACCAAGTCGAGGGACCAGTCATACGCAGTGCCAAGGGAGATCGACATGGAATATCGCCCCGGAAGCAGGCAGAGATCGGGAATGGTGCAGGTCGCGGTCACGGGCCGATCCAGCGCCGGAAGCTCGGATTGCGAATACTGGCTGCTGGCGGTGAAAATGCGGCGCCCCACGTTGTCGTCGATTCCCACGAAAAGTATCGGATCGGGCACCGGGAACGGGGGATCCAGGTCGAACTCCAGCACCATGTCATCGCCGGACAGGTAGGCAGTTGTGGATGCTCCGGCGCCGTTCTTCAGCCGCAGAGCGGAAAAAATGCTGGTCTTACCGGATCGAGGAACGGACGGAGAACGGAGATCAATAACGCCGCTGTTGCTTTGCTTCTCGAATCCGTCAAGATAGCAGCGAGTGGCTTCAAGTGGATTGCCGTCTTTGACCAAACGGCCCTGCTCCATGAGAATGGCCCGCGAACAGAGAGCATGAATTGCCGCCATATTGTGGCTGACCATCAGGACAGTGCGGCCGTGGCGGGCGACCTCGCCCATCTTCCCCAGGCATTTCTTCTGGAATTGGGTATCACCGACAGCGAGGACTTCGTCAACGATCAGGATTTCCGTCTCCATGTGGGCGGCGACGGCGAACGCAAGGCGTACATACATACCGCTGGAATACCGTTTGACTGGAGTGTCGATGAACTTCTCGATCTCGGAGAAGGCGACGATTTCGTCGAACTTGCGAGTGATCTCCGCTTTCTTCATTCCTAGGATTGCGCCGTTGAGAAAAATATTGTCGCGGCCACTGAGCTCCGGATGGAAGCCAGTGCCGATTTCAAGCAGAGAACCGACGCGTCCCCAGATCTCGGCCTGGCCGCGCGTTGGCTCGGTGATGCGGGAGAGGACCTTGAGCAGCGTGCTCTTGCCCGCACCGTTGCGGCCGATGATGCCGACCGCTTCTCCGCTTTGGATCTCAAACGAAACGTCCTGCATGGCCCAAATCATAGATGCTTCTTGATGGCCATTGTTCGAACTCCCACTCAGGACGGAGCGCACACGACGAAACGGCGAGGCGATCGCGTCAGTGAGCACGTCGCGCAGCGCCCTATAACGCTCCCGCTCGCCGATGCGGTATTGCTTGGCGAGTCCGTCACAGCGGATGGCTAAGTGGCTCATCGGTTAGACCACGTCGGCGAAAGTCTTCTCCATGCGCCGGAAGTAATAGAGTCCGCCGACCAGAATCACGACTGTGACCAGGATGGAAACGGCGAGCATCGGACCTGGGGCCGGCGATTTCCGCAGCAGGGCCCAGCGGAAGCCTTCAATCACACCGGCCATGGGATTCAAGCCGTAGAGCGGCCGCCAGCGCGCCGGAACCAGCGTACTCGGATAGGCGACGGGGGAAGCGAACATCCAAAACTGTACGAGGAAGGTTAGTGTGTGGCGCACGTCGCGGTACTGCACGTTCAGTGCGGAAAGCCACAGTCCCACCGCAAGAGCAGTAGCCATTGTGAAAAGCACGAACAGAGGCAAGGTCAGAACAGCCCATGTGGGCACGGCATGATACCAGATCATCATGCCGATCACCAGCGGAAAGGCGATCATGAAATCGACCAATCCGGTCAGCACACTCGCGAGAGGTATGACCAGTCTCGGAAAGTAAATCTTGGTGATGAGGCGTTCATTCAGGACCACGCTGTTACTCGATTCCGTGAGCGCGTACGCGAATAGCTGCCAGGGGACAAGAGCAGTGTAGGCAAATAGCGGATAAGGGATGCCGTTGGAAGGGACCTTGGCGAGACGCCCGAAAAATATGGTCAACACCATCATGCTTAACAGGGGTTGCAGAATGGCCCAGGCGGCTCCGAGTGCGGTTTGCATGTAGCGGACTTTGATATCGCGCCAGGCAAGAAAAAACAGGAGCTCACGGTAATGCCAGAGTTCAGTGAGATTCAAACCGACCCAGCCACGGGAGGGGCGAATAACGGTGTAGGGCTGTTCGGCGGCGAACCCGATCGCCCGCTCCATGCCAGGCCGTTTAAACACGGAAACCACAGAATCTCCCATTCCCGACCTTCTGCTTTGTAGCCTTTATGACCTCAGAAGTATATGCCAGGGCATCGCCCGGCACACCACGCTTTCAACAAACGAATCCCCAGTTTGTGGGTGTTCGACTTCTCCTGCGAGGGTCTTGCCAGGGACACTTGTAGCCATTCGGCACGGGGCCAAAGCAGGCAATTGGCTTTGGCGATTATCGAACACGACAGAAACTGTTGTTTTTTCGGGCGCTGACCTCTGTCAAGAGTGGTATTGACGTTAAGGATGAGTGGGGCACATTGGGTGGATAGATGCAGCCCACCGGTTCGACCTTCCGTCTACATTTCTGCATTGCGTCGGACGAACAGGCCGGGGCTTTCGCTCAAATGGTCGGCAGCTGCTGCGCTGCTTCGGCTCTTTGGACGAAAGTGAGCAGTTTTCCCGTTCTCCCGCGCCACGTACTGGTCGTAGATCCATGCATAAGTCTTTTCCAGACCGGTTTGTAGTGGAATAAGAGGCTCCCAACTCAGGAGCTTCCTTATGAGAGTGTTGTCGCTGCTGCGGCCGTTGACCCCTTTGGGGGCACTCAGGTCATACTTACGGCGCAGCTTGACGCCGGCGATATCCTCGACCATGTCCACCAGTTCGTTGATGCTGACTGCTTCGCTGGACCCGAGATTGATGGGTTCGCAAATCTCGGACTGCATGATCATCTGGATACCTTGCATGCAGTCGTCGATATACATGAAGCTGCGGATCTGCTCGCCGGAGCCCCAGATTTCAATCTCGTGTTTACCGCTCAACTTGGCTTCAATCACCTTACGACAAATCGCGGCCGGAGCTTTTTCCCGTCCCCCAAACCAAGTGCCCCATGGTCCATACACGTTGTGAAAGCGTGCTACCCGGGTGCACAGATTGAAGTCTTCATGGAAGTGTCTACACAGGCGTTCGGAAAAGAGCTTCTCCCAGCCGTAACCGTCTTCCGGCAGAGCCGGGTAGGCATCCTCCTCCTTGAGCGAAGGCGCCGCAAAGCCTTTTTGCTTATTAGCGTTATAGACACAAGCAGACGAGGAATAGAAATATTTTCGTACGTTGAACTTTTCAGCCGCTAGTAACAAATGCGTATTAATTAAAACCGAGAGCATACAGAGAGCTTTGTTCTGCTCGATGAAGCCCATGCCGCCCATGTTCGCCGCGAAATTGTAAATCTCATACGCACCTTTAGCCGCTGTTTCACAGTTCCCCTTGATGCTCAAGTCCAAGGGAAGATTTTCAACATCCCCGAAGCGCTGAAACCATTCACCAGGAGGCTTGATATCAACGGCCCGGATTCGCCGGCAGCCTTGTTTGCGGAGCTCGGCAACCAGATTTCCTCCCAGGAAGCCACCCGCCCCAGCGACTACAACGAGATCAGTTTTCACTTTGATCTCCGTTTCTTGCGATTGCCGGCCTAAGGTTGCTGACCGACCGGATTGCACGCTAATTCATCACCACGCTATTGGCTCTTGCCGCCCCGGTAGCTCCAACAAGGGAGGGGAAGATCTACAAACCAGGGTATTTCCCGGTTCCACACAATACTGTCAAGTGGAGAAATCAGAAGCCCGGGGTGCCCAAGACGCAGTGCCACAGCGAATAGCGATAAAAATAAGAGGGATCGGTTGCCGCCGCCCAAGTGCGTCATTTCGTACGCGTCTTATGAGAGCCACGCGATCGCCAAAACTGCCGAGAAAGTCCCAGCAATGGCCGTCCTGGCGAAAACAGGGCAAGCATATCCGACAATTCTGGCACTTGCAACATTTTTCGTAAGGCGCACGGATCTCGACTCATCGATGATGCATTTCGTAGATCATCGTTGTTCCAAAAATGTTAGCGGCGTAGAATTTACGAGGTTATGAGACTCTTGCCGAACTCGTTTTCTCTTCGTTTACCACTCGTTCTTCTCGTGGCAACCGTATTTTGCTGCGCGCAAACCGGACCAACCAAGTCCTTGACTGCAGCTGCGGACAGTGGGAAGCAAAACCTTCGCATCGCCCCGGGGGATGAACTCGAGATCACGATTTTCGGGGCCTCGGACCTTTCGGCCCGCGGCCGCGTCGATACCGATGGCAATATCTTCATCCCTCTGCTGTGGAGCGTTCACGTTGCTGGAATGACGAGCTCGGAGGCCGCTCAGGCAATCACGGCAAAACTTCAGCAGAACAACGTCATGACTCACCCGCAAGTTGCTGTGTTCGTGAAGGAATACACGAGCGGTCAAATTTCCGTGGCGGGGGAAGTAAACAAACCGGGCGTTTATTCCGCTATCGGAGCCCACCGGCTGTTAGACATTCTGCAAGATGCGGGAGGTCTCACAGACAAAGCGGGAAACCCGATCACGATCTCCCACCGGGGAACAACCGACGTCACCACGGTTGACCTCCCAAATGATCCCGCGACCATGGCGCGCAACAACGTGGAGCTGCAGCCTGGTGACACGGTAATCGTACCCAAAGCTGGAATTGTGTATGTCTTGGGACAAGTGAACAAGCCGGGCGGCTACGTCTCCACTTCCAGCGCGGGATTTACGGTTTTGCAGATCATGT
>JBEKTC010000030.1:0-22466 GCA_049516475.1 Candidatus Korobacteraceae bacterium
CATCTGGATTAAAAAGTTTGCGCGGATCGAAAAAGGCTAGCTTTGCAAGCTCGTGCAAAACGTTGTCTGCCGTGATCTCCAACCTTGCAATGCGCTCCTTCGTCTTTCTGGCGATTTCGGCAAAAACCTTAACATTTTTCAACAAGCGTGAGCCTTGCTGGCCGGCGGTCTTTGGGCTGTAACCTGCTGCAATAGCAGCCCTTGTTGCATTGAGGTCGATCAGATACTCAGCAATGAATAATTCTTGTCGCAGGATGACGCCTCCTGTGTAACTGGCCCGCTGGACCGTCTTGTTCCTCATCGCCGCTCTCCTGGCGCTGCAAGTTTATCTTTCTGCTCCAATCGTTCCAGCCGCTGCTCATGCCCAGCAACCTCAAGACTCGAGCAGGGACACCTTCATTCGCACTTTTCGTCCACACTCTGCGGACTACTTGTTGATCGCGAATCCCTAGAGTCACATTGATCGGGAATGTTATCCCGATACCGGAATCCGACCTGGGGGAGGTACGTTCCCTGTACTTGGAAGGCTACCCGGACAGCAAGTATTGGATCGATTTTGACGACTTCTCCTTCTACCGCATGGATGTTTTCGACGTTTATTACGTGGGCGGTTTCGGCGTGATGGGATGGGTTGCTGCCTCGGACTACTCCCGAGCGCAGGCCGATCCGTTAGCTGAGCACAAGAGTGACATCATGCAGCACATGAATGCCGATCATAAGGACGCTCTCATCCTGCTCGCAAAGCGATTCGCCGACATTGATGCTCAGGAGGCGGAGATGACCGCGATTGATCGACTAGGCTTCCACCTGCGGCTGAAAACCGAAGACGGTATGAAGGGAACTCGGATCGCGTTCTTACGGGAAGTAAGTGATCCAGCGGAGACTAGAGAAGTTTTCATCGAGATGGTAAACCAGGCCCGTCAAGGATAAGCCGCTAGATCTGATCGACGGACTTGGCAACCTCCTAACAAAGTGCGGCTGCCAGCATAGCATGCTGCGCTACCCGAAAAGGGCAGCCTGAGATGGCGAATCTCTGTACCAAGGCACAACGCAATCCGGGTCGTCGTTAGCCACCGCATTAACTCGCGTGCTTACCGGAAAGCTTCTCATCTGGGAGGCGTCGAACGGCGACAGAACACCTGCGAGCGCCTTCACATCCTTGAAGCCGGGATCGAGCCATAGATCGTAGTTGGCCTGGCGAAGAATTACCGGCATTCGAGCATATATGTCCGCCAGCAGCGAGTTTGGAGTGGTCGTTAGAATCGAGCAAGACTCAATGACAGTGCCGGTTGGGTCTCTCCATCGATCCCACAGGCCAGCAAAGGCAAACAGGGAGTCGTCCTGCATTCCGAAGTGGAACGGCTGTTTTTCTTTCCCGCTGCGCCGCCATTCGAAAAATCCGTCCGCAGGAAGCAAGCACCGACGGCTCATGAAGGCATGGCGGAAGGCTGGTTTACTAGCGACCGTCTCTGCACGCGCATTGATCGTCTTGAATCCGATGCTGGCGTCGCTAGCCCACGACGGAATCAGGCCCCAGCGAGCGAGAGTGAATTGCCTCTGCGGTCTCGCTGGATCTTGCCGAATGATCCCTACAGGCTGAGACGGGGCTATGTTGTAGCGAGGCTCCCAATCGACCTCGTCGGCGGTCTGGAAGTATTCCGCGATCAATTGTTTCCGTCTAGAAAGACGATAGCGGCCACACATCCCCCACTCCTCAGATCAAGTAATAATGTAATGGAAGTGAGGAATCAGCGTGACACGTATTCTGCTTTCCTTGGTCACAGACTCGCATTTGTGGCGTTAGATCGTGCGCAAAATCCTCCACGTCGACATGGACGCTTCTTACGCTTCAGTCGAGCAGCGCGATAATCCGCAGCTGCGCGGCAAGCCGGTAATCGTTGCTTGGCTGGGCAACCGCTCTGTGGTCTGCGCTGCTTCGTACGAGGCCCGGAGCTTCGGTGTGCATTCCGCCATGCCAGGAATGCGAGCGGAACGCTTGTGTCCTAATGCGATCTTCATACCTCCGGACTTCACACGCTATCGCGCCGTTTCCCGCAGCGTGCGGGAGATCTTCAAGCGTCACACAGACCTGATAGAACCACTCTCTCTAGACGAAGCATATCTCGACGTCACCGAGAACAAGACCGGTTTAGCGAAAGCTACCCTGGTGGCGCGCACCATCCGTAAGCAAATCCGTGAGGAATTGAATCTGACAGCCTCGGCAGGAGTAGCACCTAACAAGTTCTTAGCCAAGCTTGCCTCCGACTGGCGAAAGCCCGATGGGTTGTTTGTCATCCAGCCTGAGGACATTGACGCGTTTCTGTTGCCTTTGCCAGTTGGACGCTTGCCAGGTGTCGGGAAAGTTGCCGGAGAGAAGCTGGCTAAGCTTGGGACCCACACGGTGGAGGACCTTCGAGCCCTCGAGTTGGCCGTACTCGAACATCACTTCGGCCGCTATGGCCAGCGCCTGCACGAACTTGCCTTCGGTATCGACCATAATCAAGTTGTCCCGGACCGGCCGACACAGTCGATATCCGTCGAGGATACTTTTGAGCACGACGTGTTGTTGGCAGAAACGGAGCCGATGATCCGGCGTCTCGCAGAAAAGCTTTGGTCTGCTTCGCGAAAAGAATCAAGAATCGCACGCACGGTTGTGCTCAAGCTGAAGACCAGCGATTTCAAGATTCTCACCCGCAGCCATACACCCGGGTGTCCGCCCACTTCCTGCGAAGAGTTGACCGAAATTGCCTTGAAACTGCGGGAGCGGGTTGATTTCGGTCCGCAGCAACGCTATCGGCTCGTTGGAGTTGGTTTGAGCAACTTTCAGGAACCCGAAGACGCTGCTGCGCAGCCGGTTCTTTTCGAGTAGCACGACTACGGAAACGATTCCCGTCTCCGGAGCGGAATTTACTACGACAGGGGTTTTCTTCCCGGCCAAACGGTTTGGCTCGGACCATCGTCTGCTGCTGAACTTCAGCGTTTTCCACTGTGCCGGTGGCGCCGTTCCGCCGCCTTGATTATGGCGGAAACCTCTGTCGAAAATGCCTTGGCGAGATCGGCGAGGGTTCGCAACGTCGGGCTCTTGGTACCGCGTTCCAGTTGGCCGATGTAGCGTTCGGTATATCCCAGATCGTGCGCCAATTTTGACTGGCTCCAGCCTCGATCGACACGCAGTCGGGTAATCTCAGCACCGACCGCCTCACCTAACGTGCGGGACTCACGCTGCTTATCAGCACCAATCTTTTTGGGCACGTCTCCATAGTTGTCGTTTGACGCTGAATAATTGAGGAACTATAGTTCGTGATTGATTAAGTGCGATACTTTTCGATCTGGAAATGAGTCGCCGCCTCCCGCTGTTTCCGCAGGAAACCGGGGGGCAACGGAGGCGGCAAGGCCGATGAAAAATGGCTTCCGGCATCGGCGAAATCGACTAAAATGGGGCGCCAAGCGGCGGGCTCTGAAACGACAGTAGAAGACACGTATCCCTGGTCCCCTCTGAGGTACTCCACCTTGAATAAATCCAAGAGCCAATCCGTACGTAACTCGACCACCCGACTTCAGCGGACCGCCCGCGAGCGTGCCGAGGATGAAGCACGCCGCATTCCTTGGCACCGGCTGCTTGATGCTCGTAATGAGTACATCGACAGGCAAGAGTTTTCCCTGTGGGCTCGCTCGATTCTGGAAGTGGAGAATCGCATTCCGGATTGGCTGGTCAAGATTCTCGACGACCGTGTGCCTGGATTTCTCGAAAGCGAAAAACAAGTGACACCCAAAGCAGCCAAGGGCCGGCCTTTGCCTCTGCGTCTCGAAGATTGGATCGATGGCCATATTTTCGGCTTTGCCAAGCAGGAAGGCTGGTTTAACGCAATTACGTATTACGCCATACGTGATCCGCGTTACCAGCGCGCCGAAGTGTGTTGGTCGGAGTGCACCAAGAAATGGAAAAAAGCCAAACCAATCCGGTATCCGTCGTTCGAGGAGTGGAAAGGCATAGCGGCGCAGTGTGACGAGACTGCTCATCTCACGGCCAAGGAACGCCAGGCCCGGGCATCCACAAAGTTGGTGCAACCTGATCGCCTTTGCGAGGCCGTCGCTCGATATATCGATTGGGAGGCCTTTGCGTATTGGGCTCGACCGGCACTGGAGCGCGAATTTCGTCTGCCCGCGGAGGTTGCGAGCGTGCTTGAACGTCGATGCCCTGGGTTCCTGAACGCAAGCGTCAAAGCGAGGCAACGAGATTCCGGAGGTGACTCACAAGCACTGCAGCGGCTGATGCTCTGGGTCGCTGAGCACTGCTTCCAGGATGCGCAAACTGAGGGCTGGTTCGATGCCATCCTCGTCCACGTGCGGAGCCATCCGCGGGCGATTCGGACTATGGAATACGCCGACCACTGCAACGAGCTGTGGAGTTCAGAACTGCCAGATCCTTACCCCTCTTTGGAGGACTGGCGCAGAGACGCCGATTTGTACGTTGACCTGGGCGACTGAACGCTCGTAGGAGTTTGACTGGGGGCTTCAGCCGATTAGATGGATCGGTGAGCCGCTGCGACTGCGGACGGGCAGATTTTCACATGCCGGAAGTACACGTTGCCCGCAATCTTCCTTCCGCAGGCGCAGGTCCTAACCACCAACGCATGCTTTTGTGCGCGGGAGACGCTCCGGCTCCGGTCAGCGGCATTCGTTACGCCATACTCGCTTACTAACCATTTTGCCGTCGCCGGATCCATCAGTCCCATGTTGATCTCGCCGCCATGCTTCTTGCAGAACTCTTCAAACGCCCGATCGGTGACAAACGGGTCAACGATCCTTAGCTGACCTGCGGAAATCCAGCTCTGTACTTGCGCCAGGCTCACACCAAGAAGGTCCGCGGCCCGTTCCCGCGTGTATCCCTCCTCTCCCTTGGCCAGGGCAGCCGTGACCCGTTCGACAGCCGAGGATTCAAGACTTGGATGGTTTCTCTCACAGAATGCTGCCAGAGAGGCAATGGTGATACGCGGATCGCGCACTCTCAACATGCCGCTTGCGACTAGACGCCGGAGTCTGGTGCGACTAACGCGGAGCATTGCCTGCAGAGTCCGCAGGGACCACCCGTCAGTGACCTTGGCGCTCATCCCGAGTGCACTGATCCGGAAACGAACCGCGCTAATCGAGCGGCCGAGACGATGGGCTATTTTCTTGACGGGTTCGTATCCGGCCCAGTTCAACAGCCGGTCATCGTCCGCTGGTGTCCAAGGTTGGGGTGCTGCCCCGCGGGCCGAGCCAGATTTTCGCGCTCTGGAAACGCTCTCGCGTGGTTGGTGTTGTTCAAAGCCAGCAAGCTCTGGGGTTCTTCGTAAATGGCGGATACGCCGCCAACAGTCTCCGCGCGTCAGCTCTGGGACCTGCTCTAGGATCTTGTTGATCGCGTCGCGCTTCGCCGCCGGGCCAAGTCTGATTCCAGCAATCAGCAAACGGTCGACAACCGCCAACCATTTGGAGTTGATCTTGGCCGGCCTACCTTTTTGTCGCGGAGCCCCGGGCATTGCCCAACCTCACCACAGAAAGATCGGTGTCGTGAGCTGGCTTCCCGCGACAAGGCGAAGTTCACCAGTCGCGAGGCTTTCTCACGGTCAATACAGAGCGAAGTTGGCAGTTGCTGTCAGCGCGGTACCACGTTTGTGGTACCGACATTTTGCTTTAGACGAGGGCGGTCTGCTGGTAATTACTCCCTACTTAACAAAGGAACATCCGGACGGGAAAAGTATCAAAGAAAGTTCAACTATTAGGTAGTGAACCTTATAAGTACGGGGATGACACTAGACAAAAGTGCCACCCTATCGCGCACAGCGTCTGCGGTATGACTTCAGGCCCTTATAACGAAGCGACGAAATAGTAAGAAGGCAGGTTTATCTTGACACGTCTTCTTATCTGGTGGTCTCCTCACCTGTTGGCAGTCTGCTGTTTTGGTGGCGAACCCTGGTCGGAGTTGTGAGGCCCCCTGGATGTCGAACCCGGAGTCGAGCCCTGAATGGGTCGTTTCTAGTAGTTCAGCAGAAACGAATGGGCACCCGCTCAACAAGGAGTTAATCGCGGTCGCGAGCCGCCTGTGGCCTCGGGTCCAGATTCACGCGCGCAGGGAGCTAACAAACTGGAATCCGGACGACAGTGTGGCCTTGGCGACCGAAGTTTGGGAAGGCGTGCTGCAGTCGGTCTCAAAGACTCTTCAAAGGCGAAAAGGAAGCACTGCGGGCATAGTGGATCTGGATGCCTATCTGTTTGGAGTTTTCCTCCATCGTTTCAATCGAGCTCTGAAACGCGAACGACGCAGACAGGAAATGATCGAGCTGGTTCCTTCGGGCCGCGATCTTGAGCAACTTCCGGGGGCTCGCGACTTGAAGTCGGTGGTTGATCTGGAACGCTCCATTCAGGTTAAAGAAGCGATTGAGAGTATGGACGACTGGACCCGCAAGGTCTTCGCCGCGAGGGTATATGGCTACAGTTGGAAAGAGATAGCAGAGCTTCAAGGTCTGAGTGTGCAAAAGGCAAAACTTCGATTTGGCAATGCACTTCGCAGACTTGCGGACCGCTTGAAGTACCGCAAATAAAAGGGACGACGGCGGGCCAGCGGTCTGCAATTTGATTCCGACGGTAAAGTTGGCGTTTCCGTGCGGAACGACTTCACGAGAGCAGGTAAGTTCTGAGCGACCAGGACAAATTCGATAAAGAAGAAAAGGGCCTCTTGGATCTGCTAGGGAGTGGCCTGTCGCGGGAATTTCCGAACCCGCAGCGCGTGGGGTGCCCGGGCTCCGAAGTTCTCAGGGGTATCGCTTCTCGCAAACTGCGACTCGCCGATGCCGAGCCATGGCTGGAGCATCTCAGTTCCTGTAGCCCGTGCTTTCAGGAATTCAGCGACTTCCGCAAGGTGGCGGCCGGCCAACGGCGACGAAAGTACGCCTTCCTCAGCGCTGCTGCCGTCCTCATCATTGCCGTGGCCGGATGGTTGTGGGTAAAGACTCAATATTCGGGTCAGTCAACCGAAACGCAGGTTGTAGATCTTAGGAACGTGCCTGCGGTTCACGGCCAAAACCCGATCGAAGCGGACCAGCACCATCTTGAACTCCATCGATGGTGCAAGCACCTGATTCTGGACTTGCCGAATGGGAGCAAAGAAGGGAACGACGAAGTCGCCTTACTGAGTGAAACGGGCGCTCCGGTCCTGGGATCGAGCGGCACAGCGCGATCCAAAGGTCAGGGTGTCATTCTCAAGGTTGACTTGGACGTGAGCAGAGTTCAGCCGGGCCAGTACTTTCTTGGTCTCCGACAACCCGGAGCGGAATGGACCCGGTACCCCGTTCGTGTGACTTGACCGCAAAATCATCCCAGTTCTGTGGTGGAGCGTGACCGCTGGTGAGTGACGGCGTACCCAGAACTGATCTTGTGGCTCGTTGCGTAGCTTGGTGAAACACGATAGCGGGTCAACTCACCCCCTTGAGACCGTCGCACGCCTTCTGCAACCAGCTAATCCATTTGAACGATCGACTTCAGGTTCGAAGCCGCGTTTTGCTGTTCCGCAAGGCAGTCCTATACTGCCCGCGACAGCATGGCTCTTGCGTCCTTCAGCCCGTCCATTCCGGTGTGCCGGGAGCGCGTGGTTAGCGTCCAGCGGCAGGAGGAGCCGGCTGCCTGTGTCTTCGCCAATCAAACCAAGCTTCTGTTGCCCCATTTTCTCGCGAAGTCTGTCGCTGTCGGCGACGAAGTCACGTTTCCGATTCCAGCACCAGATGCAGTGGGTCCGGAAATCCTCGTCACTAAGAATGCCGTCTCCGGACCGAGCCGTTATATCTATCAAACGCCGATCGGATACGTCAGTCGGCCCAAGCAGGACAAACGAAATCAGAGCTTTGTTTCTGCCGAGGTTCGCCGAAGAGGCCTTGGCGTAGCTACGGTATTTCTGCCATGCGAGGTCCTGCGCGAGTACTTCTATCGCCTGCCGCGCACGGCCGACAGAGTCGATCATCCCACCCTGTACGAAGTGTTGCGTATCCCGGCTAGCGCTTCGCCCTCTGAGCTTCGCGTCGCATTCAAGCTGCGTGATCTGGAGCTAAGAACTGCGGGCGTGCTTCACAGAGAGCGAGTGGCACTGGAGCGGGCATTCAACATCGTTGGTCAGCCGGAACTGCGCGCTTGCTATGACGCGCTGCTGGCTGATCCCGAAGCACCGGCCATATTTCCGTATGGTGGGTTCGGTTCTCTTCTTGTTGCTGGCGAACCTTCCCGTGATGGAGAGACTTTCTTTGTCCGCCGCATCCTCGCGTTTTCACCAGATCTCCGGCGCCGGCGGTTCCATGTGCCACTGCGCAAATGTGATTTCTATGACGACCGGGCACTGTGCCGCGACGTGCGTCGCAAGCTGGAGTTTTGGCTCGATCCAGCCGCCCTGCATACACTCTGGGACCGCACCTGGAATCAGTGGAAGCATTTGTTGGGAACCAAGATCGAGGTCGAGGGCACGTTCGTACAGAGCGGCAAATACAGCAAACGTAGTGAGAAGTGGGAGCTCTTTACCTGGGAAACTGCGTTGCCGAGCCGGCTGGAGTTCAAGCTGCCACCCGATTTTCAACAGCAAATGGAGTCTGCCAAAGCTACCTATCATCGCTTCGGTCAATACTCGCGGGCTCTAGATCAGATACGGCTGCGCCTGGAACATCGGGCGGTCGAGCGAGCGGAGCTGCAGCGACTGTGTTCCGAGATGCGTATTCCGAGTGACTTTGATGTCGCCCAGATCAGCTGGCGCGCCGATTACGATCCGTTCTTTTATCGCCAGCTCTCACGCCGGTCCCGCGTCATCTATCTGTTTCGGGAGGAATACATTTTCGACGTTGAGAGAGCTGTCGTCGTCGAAACCCCTCAGCTGGGGCACGCGACTTACGTGTTCTGCAAACCCCGGAGCATGGATAGCTTTCTCGCTCTGTATACAAAGATCACGAAGGACGACATTCGCCGGAACCGGGACAACGCCGCCGAACGGCTGGGCTTTCTCGGCCGCGTGATTCACGGCACCAATCCCAAGGCGTGGCTCAAGGAAGTCAGACAACGCATCGGTGAGAAGATCGATTTCGCGGCTGCGGTCGAGTGAATCACGGACTGATTCCAGCACATTTTCCTGGGCATTTGCTTGAGCCGCGGCTTCGGGCGCATGCGATGCTGTGACCAGTCAAAGTGTGATCGGTGAAATAAAGTAGAAATCCATTCACGGCTTAATTTGTCTTCGCCGCGTTCAGTCGTTCGAGCCTATTTCTTCGTACCCTACCGGGTCTCCTGGTGCATTGGTACCTTGCTTCGAGCCGGCACAGCCGTTCCCAATCTGTTTCTGCCTGATTAGCCGTTTGACCGGGCTGTGAATTGCGGCTAAACCGTCTTTCACAGGAGGTCCTAGCCCCGTCGGTCGTAACAGATGGGGCAGCCCTTCACGACCGACTCGGTCCGCAATTCAATGGTGATTCTCGAGGCTTCTTGTTCTGGAGGTTGTTTCTGTGGAGATTGACGATCAAGCGGTAACCAGTCGGCATGGGGAGGACGATCCTCTTCTCACTCCCAAAGAAGTGGCCAAGAGGCTGAACACATCGGTCGATTGGGTTTGGGATCATTCAACTCGGAAGACTCCTCTGCTGCCAGTCATTCGTTTCGGTGATGGTCCTGGCCGAGGCGGAATGCTGCGATACCGGGCGAGCAAGATCGAAGAATTTATAGCCGAGCAAGAGCATTTCACCAATGTCCGCCGGAAGAACAAGCGGTTACAATAGCGCAGCCCACTTGTTCCCCCACAGAAACCGAGGAATAAATGGGTAAGTCGCATCAGGCGGGTTGGGTCGTGCCTCGCGGGAAAAAGTGGTACGGCTATTACCGTAGGACCGTCCTCAACCCAGTTACCAACAAGCAGAAAGTCGATGCCGTACCGGTGATTCTCGGCCTCAAGTCTCAAATGACGAAATTTGAGGCACGGGAAGCACTGGCGGCTGAAGTAATCAAGCAGACCGGCCAAAATCTTGGCGGCAGAGTATTGAATGACAGCTCTGTCACTTTTGGATGGTTTGTACGCAGTCGGTATTTGCCGCTGCGGGAGGCAAACTGGAAGCCCGAAACGGCCAAGGTGAAGAAGATTCAGATTCAGAGGGACCTGGTCGAAAAGTTCGAGAGCGTGCCGCTGGACGGCTTCGACAAGTTCATGCTGCAAACGCACATCAACCACTTGGCCGCGATCCTCTCCAAGGACCGGGTGTTGCAGGCTCGATCGTATCTGAAGTCGATCTTCAGCGAGGCAGTTGAACAGGACTTCCTGCTGAAAGATCCTTCGCGCAAGGTCACGATTCCGAAGGACCTGCGCAAGAAGGACAAGACAGTACTGACGTGGGATCAACTCCGACTGGTGTTGGCAAGCCTGACGGTGAGGGATCGCGTGTTGCTGACATTGGAAATGACCGACGCGCTACGGCCGAGCGAGTTGTTCGCCTTGCGCTGGAAATCATTTGATGGCGGCAAACTCACGATTACCGAAACCGTCTACAGAGGCCGGATTCGCACATGGGGCAAGACGGATAGGAGCCTCGGAGATGTCCATCTGCCGCAAGGACTGGCGGATGATCTTCTGCTCTGGAAACGGAATTGTCCCGATTCGTCGTCCAATGCCTTCATCTTTCCGAACTCAGAGCGCGGGTTCATTGACACGGGGAATTATCGTAACCGCGTCTTGATCCCGCTCGCTGAGAAGCTTGGACTACCAAAACTGAACTTCCAGGTTCTGCGGCGCACGATGGCCACACTGGCGCAGAAGAAGGGTTCGGTCAAGGACATCCAGGCTCATCTCCGGCACGCGAAAGCCGACACCACGGCCAACGAGTACATGCAGGAGTTGCCGGAAAGCGTGATGCAGATGGTCGATTCCGTGTACCAGGAGCTTAGGACAGCACCTGTGAACGGTAAGAGAAGGCAAGCCGGACTTTGCTACCAAATTGCTACCAAACGGAAAAATCGGAAGGCGGCAAGAGGCGATTTGCTACCAATTGCTACCAAGCGGAGAAAGCGGTCGGCTGTAAGTGATTGAAAGAATGGTAGGCACGAGGAGACTCGAACTCCTGACCTCTACCGTGTCAAGGTAGCGCTCTAACCAACTGAGCTACGCGCCTACTGTTTGAAGTCTATCACTTGCGCGCCATCCTAAAATACCCACCGTACCAAAGCGTACCAAATTTATGCGACTGCTAGCAGCTTCGGCCCCGCCGTCAACTCCGCATAGATCGCGTCCAGCGTCTGCTTCACGCCCTCCTCGATCGGCTGCATGTAGACGTTGACCGTAGTGTCGGCCTTCGTGTGTCCCAGGATGCCCTGCACATCCTTCACGTTGCCCTTGGTTTGGGCAAGCGTCGCAGTTGTGCGCCGCAACACCTGGAAGTTCAGCTTGCTGAGCCCTAGCTCCGCGGCCAGCTTCTTCAGCACACGGGCGCGATAATTGTCCGTGCGGATGAAGCCGTTCTTCTTCGCCCCATTGCGCCTGCGCGAATTGGGGAAGATAAAGGCATCGGGCGAAGCATCGGGGCACTCCTGCTTCCACAGCCACAGCTCGTTCGCCAACCCCTCCGGCAGGTGCACGGTCCGCAGCGACTTCCTGGTCTTGCCGTAGTCGCGCAGCTTGCCCCTGAAGGCGGTCTGGCTGACGGTAATGGTCCGGTTGTCCATGTTGAAGCCACTCCAGCGGAGCGCGAACAGCTCGCTCGGCCGAAACGTCTCGGTCATGTCCAATATCAGCAGGATGCGATCCCTGAGCGGCACCGAGGCAAGTACCCGGCGCAGTTGATCCCACGTCAGGGTTGTCTTGTCCACGGGGCGCAGCTCCTTCGGCAGGATCAGCTTGCGAGCAGGGTTTTTCTGCACAAAATCCTGATCGATCGCCTCCTCGAAGATCGCCTTCATGTAGAACCGGGCGTGCTGGACGCGCCCGGCCGACAACTTTTTCGCCAAATCGTTCAGGTGCGTCTGCAACATTACCTTGTCGATCTGCGCCAAGGGCAGATTGCCAAATGCTGCGAGAATGTCCTGCTCGATTTCGATCTTGCGAATCGCTGCCGTCTGCTCTTTCCACGTGCTTCCCTCGCGCAGCGGGAAGAAGCGGTTGCGGGTGAACCAGCCGAGAGTGGCGATGCGCTCGTCCGCCCGCGGCTGAGTTGTACCCCCGGTCTCTGCGCGATAGTCACGTCCAGCGAATCCTGTGCCTGGTGCTTGGTCATTTTCGACTTCGGACCCAGCACACCGACGCGCTGCTTCTTCCACTTCGACTCTCCAGTGCTCGGGTCGAGTACTTTGACATTCATGTACCCGACCCAGGAATGGTGTTCGAGGCGAACGGTGCCTCGTTGATGCGATTTCGCCATAGCTTCCTCTCGTCGGAATCTGTGGCGGGGTGTCAGCATTATATTCTCCGAGAGTTGCGACTGCTAAGGCGTTCCATTTCCTCGATGAACTTTTCAATCTGGCTACGCCGGTATCGCAGCAGACCAGCGCGCCCGGGGCCGCCGCCGAGACGGATCACCGGCAGCCTTGGTTCTTTGCGGGAGGAGTGATCCCGCACCCAATCGGGCGACACGTTCAATCGTTGCGCCACTTGATCGGGCGTCCACAAGGGATCGAAGGGAGACCCTCCGTCCGCAGATGACATCGACGAGTTGGCGCTGTCACCCCTGGGGAGCAGGTCGCTGTGCTCGTGACCACCTTCGCCGCGATACGAGTTCCGCCAATGTCCGTTACCACCCATCTGTTACCGGCTTTCTCATCTCGCCTGCGTTGTCCTCAAATGTGGAGGGGCAGCTTTGGTCGTCATTCACTTCGACTTCGACTCCTACCTGCTCCAAGCGCTCGATCAAATCCCGCTGCCCCCAATTCCCGGCAAGGAAGTCTCTGCCCTCCAGGCGGGCCTGTAATTGCGCGAGCGTGGATGAAATAAACTTGTCGACGTCAATCACTACGGAGCACTGCTGCAGTACCAGCGGCGGTTGTTTTGGGGCCCAGCGCACTAACCGGACACCGGGTGGCATGGGCGGCAATGCCGTTCTCTGCTGGAGCAGTGGGACTATCTTGTCTCGCTGTTGCCGGAGTTCGACGACCAGCCATGCCGCAGGCTTGGGTATGGCGTATTTAATGTGTTCGCCGTTCAGTACCACCGACCCACCGGCCTGCTCGACAGCGTGTAACACCTCGATGGCGGTCATATCTCTCCCTCCACCATCTCGTTCCCAGTAGTAAGGGTGCCCTTGCTTCGGCAGGCCAGGACTCCCACGGCCGCCGTGCTGGGCGAGTTACTAGAATCGACCGCATCCCCTGCGGAGGCTATATGGTTTGGCTTATCGTCTTGCGTGAGTTGGATGCCGAAACCCTCCGTAGCCTCCGTACCCTCTGGCGAGGTGTTATTTTCTGCGGATTGCATCTCCGGCGGGTCCATCGACGGAGACTGCGGAGAGTTCGGAGGGTTTTGCGGTACGTGGGCAGCAAGGCACGCCATAGCTGCCTCTCTGTCGTAGGCCTTGTTGCCGCTACCGTTCTTCTTGTTCGGCAGTCTGAAATTGCGTAGAGAGTACCCGATTTTGGCGGCCTGAGACACGCGGACCGACTCATCATCGCGGCCCTTCGCCTCGGCCAATGGCCTACCCCACGCATCGGTATGAATCAATGCAGAAATAAGCTCGCTGGGAGTGAAGGTGGTGTCCGGATGCACGGAGATGGCATCCAGCAATGCGATCGTCTGTGCGATCTTCGAGTCTGCTGATTTGATCTCGGCTTTGTCTTCGCTGAACTTATCCACGACGACCAGTAGCCGGGCTTCGGCGTCGGGTCCCGCCAGGCGAGCGTGAGTTAGGAGTGGTCCCCACAATTCGGCCTCGCGGTCGGTTATCGATGGCCAATAGCCGCAATCGGGTTCCGCTTCGTACAGTTGACGAAGTGCGTCCGTGGCCTGATGGGCATAGGCTTCAAGCTGTAGGACCAGATTTTTCCCGTCCCGACCTAGCGCCCGAAGACGGGTGGATTTGCGGACGCTGCCCTTCTGGGCCTTCTCCATGTGGATAATGAGACAGCGATCCAGCAGGGCGCCGGTCAAGCCGCCAATAGCCGCGAATACCTTGGGAGAGTACACGTCGAACCAACGGACCTGGTGTGCGTCGCCCTCGCAACGTGGCACTTGGCCGCCCAGTTTTTAACCTTCATGGGCGACAGCCCGCAGAGCCTCCGCCCTCTCTGAGCGACCATCGAGAGTCTCGGCTTCGTCGATAAGCAACGTTGGAGATTCAGTGTCGATGAGCCTGAACATCACTGCTTCGCTAAGCGAGCTTGCCTTACGCGAACGGCATGAGATGGTGTGCAATAAGCGAATAACCGTCGATTTACCACATCCAGGCACGGCGCTTTCCAGGAGAAGGTACGGAACCGTATCGAATAGCCGGAAAGTCCAGGTATTCAAGGCGAAGTATGCAAGCACCAGTGCGGCTCCTTGCGGCAGATGAGCACGGTCGGCGAAGAATCTTTCCAGCTCCTCGATCAACCGCTTGGCATCGACCGGCACCGCTCGTAACTCGGCTTCTCGATTTTGGCGGGAGAAGTCCTCCTGTCGGGCAGCCCGTTCTTGGCGACGCGCTTTCACCTGCCTGACGACGGTGCTCTTGGGCATCACACCGCGGACGGCGGCGGCGAGTCGGCTTTCCAGCATCTCGCGTTGCACATGGTCGGAGGCGTCGGCAACAGCATCGAGAGCGCGCCTCATTTGGTCCGCACTGATGTTCGGCTTCGCCGCAACAATGTCCGCGATTGCGGCCTCGACTTCAGCAACGGCCAGCTCCGTGGCCGGCTGAGCAAGTTCGTGAACATAGCGAATGGCTTCATCACCGGCCACAGCAATCAGGTCGTCAGGCCCATTGACGCCATCCAGTGCTGTCTGTTTTTGTAGAAAATGTTTGTAAGTTGTTAAATCCAATCGCTTAGATTTTCGCGAAGAAAGGACTTACGGAAGTACCAGAGCAGGCCCGGCTTTAAGCTCCTTGCGCTGTGTGCGGGCTCGGTCCGTGTAGTCGGCCCGAGCAATGAAAATGTTCCACGCGGAACAATAGTTACCCGACTAAAGTTATTCTCCCGATTCCGGCTCGAATCCCCTGTGAGACGAAGGACGAGAGCGCAACCCGACGCGGAACTGCTGCGGAACGGCTGGAGCGGATGGCGAACAGGCGCGCCCGCCTACTCCCTTCTCCTGTTCTCCCTCGCCGGCTGGTGCAAGCTTAGCGATAGTACGCATCTTCACGTCCACCCAAAACCCCGCCACTGACACGCCAGACTTCTGTTCCAAATCCCGTGCCGCCCTCCTGCTCCGCACTGCCAAGGCCGTAACCATCGGCGACCGCGCCATTCAACTACTACCGCCCTCAGCCCACAAGGCCGCTGGCCGCGAAGATCACGGCCGAGATGCAGCGCCAGGCCCGCTACGACATCGCGGTCAATAGTCATGTGGGCACCTAGCCTCTAGTTTCTGGCCGCGAAGCTCTTTGCGCCCACTGAATGGCTCCCGCGTGCCCACGAGAGGTGTCCGACCTCACGTTTTCCTCCCGAGTCCTGTCGGTTGAAATCTGAAGTTTTGGAGCTGCCCTGCGCGTCTTGTGTCGCGCACAGGTTGCGTTGGATGGAGGCAATACCGTGAAACGCGCCCCGTCGTTAGCCTTCGCCATAGCTATGCTGTTTGTCTTGCTGATGCTCTTGACTGGGTCGTCCACGAACGCGAGAGCACAGACGACGTACCCCAGACAGGTATACCTGCCCCCCGCTACCTCGCAAACAAAGATGACCGTCAATGATGTCATCAAACTGTCAAAGGCGGGGCTGAGCGACGATCTCATCATTGAGCAGATCAAGAAGAAGGGCCAGAGCTTCGATCTGTCTACCGACCAGCTTCTTCAGCTCAAGGCTGCTCACGTCAGCGACCGGGTTATCCAAGTCATGATTGATCCGAAGAAGGACACGGTGCAATCACCTGCCGAAAAGATGACTGCACCGTCTGTGCCTGTTCAGGCGGCACGGCAGCCGCTACAAGCGAACCCACAGGCCGACCCACCCAATCCTGATATCCCAACTGAAATCGGCGTCTACGCAAAGGAGAAGGGTAAGTGGACTGAGGTACTTCCTGAAGTTGTGAACTGGAAAACGGGCGGCGTCGTAAAAAGCGTCGCTACGGTTGGCATTGTGAAAGGCGATGTAAATGGCCGCGTCAATGGCCCGACCAGCAGAAATCACCTGACCACGCCAATGGAGTTTGTGATTGTTGCGCCTGAAGGAGTCGCAATAACGGAATACCAGCTTTTGCGGCTTCACCAGCATGGCAGTGACCGGGAGTTCCGTACCGTAACGGGCGGGGTCTTTCACGTGTCAGGCGGTGCGACCCGTGATCTCTTGCAATTCGAGGGCACGAAGGTCACTGCCCGCACGTATAAAGTCTCCTTATCCGTGAGCGTTGGCGAGTATGGATTCCTGCCGCCCGGAGCATTTGCTTCTACGAACGCAGCATCATCGGGCAAGATTTATTCGTTCAGGATAGTCGAATGAGTGTATTATGGTGCCGTTTTCGAGGCCAAAAAGGAAATTCCGGCTTACAGGACTCGGGGTGTTCTTTGCAAGCTAACCCAGCGATGAATGGCTGGGCTGAGCTCTGGCGTCCCTAAAGGCGGGACTAGAGGACTCGGCACAGGCCAGCTTGCCAGCTGCCGGCCGACGTAAGAATGGCGACGATAACCTTTGCGATAGCCGGCAATCGGGTGTAGCATTCTGGGCCACGTTCGGTTCGCAGGGGACCCTCTACCTGGCGCTACAGCAGCGAACCTGAACCGGGGATTCTCGACCTTTCGCCCCGAAGGGAGCAGCGTCCATGTTGCAGGGATTCGCGAAACATAATGGCAAAGCAATGCTGCGCGCAGTTGCCGCAGTCGTATTGGTTCTGGTTCTGGTGGTTGGTATTGCTCACCGGACGCAAGCCCAATCCACAACTCAGGCGAAGGCGACGCCCAGCGCTTCCCGTTTGGCGAACCCGAAAGCAAAATCCGAAAAGCCGGGCACGGTCCTGTTCAGTAACCTGGGACCTCCAACAGACCCTTACAACTGCTGTACCGGTTGGACGGTCGCCGGCTCCGGGGCGCTCGGCACAAGCTTCACCAACGGCAACTTGTTGGTGATCCCGGGGAGCGGCTCCTCCAACATCAGCCAGATTGATCTAGGACTGACTTACGCCTCGGGTGCAAACACGTTCGATGTGACCATCTGGAAAGACAATAACGGCGTTCCCGGCGCGCAGGTGCCAAATGCTTGTTTCCTTGGCGTTCTAGGCGTTTCTTACCCCAACCTGCTCAGCATTAGCGGCATCTCGCAGGTCTCCATGACTGCGGGGCAATCGTATTTCATGGTGATCGGTCCGGATGATCTCAGCAGCGACACGTTCGGAGCCTGGAATTGGAACAACCAGGGAGTGAACACCCTCGATATCTATTCCACCGACGGCGGCGTGTCGTGGAATAGCAACGGCAACGGTCCGATGGGCGCGATGGACATACAGGGCGACGCGGCGCCAGCCTATGACGTGATCTATAACTTCACGGGCGGCCTTGACGGAGCAGTTCCTCTCGGGGCCCTGACGATCGACAAAGCGGGAAATTTCTATGGAACGGCAAGCAGCGCAGGGGCCTCGGGCAACGGCACCGTATTCAAATTGACGCGAACGGGCTCGGGATGGACCCTGACGACGCTGTACAGCTTCAAGGGAGGTATGGACGGTTCGAAGCCGTCGGGCAAACTCGTCATCGGGGTTGACGGCATCCTGTATGGCACAACCATCAACGGTGGAGGATCGGGATGCAGCGGAACTGGCTGCGGCACAGTATTCAACGTGAAGCCCGGTGCAACCGCAATCTGGAAAGAAACTGTGCTGTACGCGTTCAGCGGGGGTAGCGATGGAGCAAATCCCACACTGGGGGAGCTCACCTTCGACAAAGCGGGCAATCTCTATGGCACCACCTACGCGGGCGGCAAATACAGCAATGGCGTGGTCTTTGAGCTGACACACTCCGGTGGCACCTGGACAGAGAGTGTTCTTTACCCCTTCACGGGGGGCTTTGATGGCGGGTCTCCCCAGGCCGGCGTAATCTTCGATCAGAGCGGCAACCTGTACGGCACAACCGTCGGCGGGGGCTCTGGAAACTACGGCACGGTTTACCAGTTGACGCCCACGGGTTCGGGATGGACAGAGAACGTTATCTACAACTTTGCACCCGGAGCCGGCGGGGTCTATCCCTTTGCCGGCCTGGTGTTTGACGCGGTAGGCAATCTCTATGGCGCCTCTTCCGTAGGCATTCCGTTCGGAACGAACGGCGGTGCAGTTTTCGAGCTTACGCCTTTCATGGGTACCTGGGTTTTCAGCGTACTTTACCAGATTCCCCCACTCGGAACCGAGGAAGGACCGTTCGACAGCCTGCTGATTGACGCGGCCGGTAATCTCTACGGCACCACGCTGGGAGATGGATCAGCGTTTGGGGAAGGCAACGTGTTCAAGCTCGCGAGCGGCTCGTGGACGCCCACCGACTATCACGACTTCTCCCACTATTGCGGGGACGGGGGAGCTCCATATGCCCGAGTCGTCATGGACTCGAAAGGAGTTCTCTACGGCACACTGAGCGACGGTGGAACGGGCGCAGGTGCGATCTTCACTGTCACGCCATAAACGTCTTTAAGCGCCACCCGAATACGCCCATCCAGTCGGCGCAAAACCTACGGCACTCGGGGACGATACATGAGTGATCGGATGTTGGATCCGGAAGAACCCGGCATCCAATCAGGATGCCGGACCGTTGTGAACCACAGAATTTCATTTGGCGTATGAAACAATCGCGGAACCAGCGCCAATCGGAGGGTCGACGTGTGTCAAATGTCTGGGCCAAAGACGACTCCGCCACAGGCGATGCGTTTCGGGAAATCGCCCTTGTTATGCCGAGCTCCGGCGGGCAGAATGGGACGCATCGACAAATTTCGGCAATGATGGCAAGGCGGTCAGGGAGAATCAGCATGAGATCCCAAGAGCAAAGCGCAACTTCGATTTTCGACACCAACTTGCAGACTGGACTAGTTGTCGTCGTGCTGGTGGTTGTATTCGCCGCCCTAGTACTCGCCGCCGCCGCGCAGGGGCAGACCTTCACCACGCTGCACGCCTTCACTGGCGGGGCCGACGGGTCGACTCCCTACGCCGGCTTGAGCATGGATCGAGCGGGAAACCTGTACGGCACAGCCTCATACGGAGGAAACAAGGGAGGTGCTTGCGGTGGCGGCTGCGGCACCGTGTTCAGAATGGTGCCGAAAGGCTCCAGTTGGGTGTTTTATCCGCTTTACGCCTTTAGCGGCGCTGACGGAGACACTCCTCAGGCGCGCGTCATCATCGGCCCGGACGGCAACCTTTACGGGACCACCAGCTATGGCGGTGCCTACAGTAAAGGCGTGGTCTTCCGGCTGCAACCGCCGGCGGTTGTCTGCAAAGCCTTTCTCTGCCCGTGGAGGGAAACCGTGTTGTACTCCTTCGCGGGCGGCAGCGATGGCGCGAATCCCGAGTTTGGAGACCTGACCCTCGACCTGGCGGGCAACATCTACGGCACCACCCCCAACGGCGGCAGCGCTGCCTGCACGGGTGGTTGTGGCGTCGTCTATGAGCTGTCGCCCTCCAACGGCGGCTGGACGGAGAAGATTCTCTACAGCTTCCAGGGAGGTCAGGACGGGGCATACCCCTACGCCGGGGTAGTCTTCGACAATGCCGGGAACCTGTATGGCACAACGTTCCTCGGCGGGGCACAGTACGACGGCACGGTTTATGACTTGACGCCCTCCGGCTCAGGGTGGACGGAAAGCGTTCTCTACAGCTTCGGGGGCGGACAGGACGGCTTTGAGGTCTATAGCGGGGTGATTCTTGACTCAGCAGGGAATCTGTACGGTGCCTCGTTCTCCGGCGCGGCTGCCGTGTACGAATTGTCACCCTCCAACGGCGGCTGGACGTTTAAGGCGCTTCACGATTTTGGCGCCTACGAGGGCTCAGTCGCCGACTTGACCTTCGATTCAGCCGGCAATCTCTACGGCACTCTGGCGCAGGCCGACCAGGAGGTTTTCCGCTTGACTCCTTCGAATGGCGGATGGACACTCACCGGATTTTCTGGCGGCGTCGGCGCCTTTCCGTTGGGTAACGTGGTACTCGATGCCAGCGGCAATCTGTACACCACGGCCGCGGACTATGGCGGAGGTTTTGTTTTCGAAGTCACCCCGTGAGCAGGGCGCGAAAGGGCAGAGCATCAGGTCAAATTGCGTTTATGTTATTAGACTTGCCTGAACAGGGATGACGCGGTAGAACATCTAATAAGTTCCGGGCGCCTTGGTTGAGCTGACCCGGACCAGATAGTGTTAGCCTCGCACTCCAATTGGAGTTCACTCAATTTAGTGCGACAGAGTGAGATGTCCGTGGTCGGTGCTGCGGCCAATCGCCGCCAATCCAGCGGTCACACTTCCGCAGCCCTCTGCTCAGAAAAGTCCGGCCTGAATCGCTGGTGATTTCTACGGCTTGCCCAATCACCCTCAGGAATCGATGCCTGTAAATGGCTGATTGGGCAAGGCGGACAAGCCGACTGTCAGCTTGCCCACAGACATGAGAGACTGTTGAAAAACTCGGTGCCTCCCGGGTTTTTCTGTTTGTCGGCAAGAACAGGTGTGCTAACCATCACTCAGGGGGAACGAGACGATGATGGGTCAGCACGAGCGCACCGAATCGCTGTCGACCGGTCGGCCCTCGATCGACCCCGAGGTGCTGCTGCGCCTTTTGCTGATTGGTTATCTGTACGGAATTACCAGCGAACGGCGCCTGCTGGAAGAAGTGAAGATGCACTTGGCCTATCGCTGGTTCACCCGGCTGGACTTTGGAGCAGAGATTCCGGAGCACTCGACCTTTTCCAAGAACCGGCATGGGCGTTTTCGCCAGTCGGGCATATTTCGCGAGGTGCAGTTCTTGTTGGCCGCCACCGCCCAGAACCTGAAACGCCCGGTACGTTTCTTAAAGCCACGACCCACTACACTCAACGTGCAGCTCGGGTGAAGCGAGATGGCTGATGGCAACGAACTAGAGAACTAGACAAGCAAGGGAAAATTCCGGATTAAGGCCGTCCCCACCCAGATCTCACCACTCTCCGCTAGTTTTTCAACAGTCTCTCATGTTTGTGGGCGGGCGAGTTCTTCGTTGGCCGCTTCCGAGATGTCAAGCACTTGCGGCAATAGTTTTCGCGGGGTAATTGGGCAAGCCGTAAAAGTCGCCAACCCTTTGAATTGGCGTGCCGACTGGGCATGGGGCTTGCCGTTGATCGTGGGGACTGTCCTAATCCAATGTCTTTGGCCTTGGACTCATAAGACACCGAACCGTTCGCCTTTCAGCCGCTCTGCGTCCTGCTGCTGCTTGCGCTGGTCTTCCTCTTCTCGTTCTCTGTCACTGCTGTCACCTATAATCCCGCTATGCCTTACATGAACTCGCCCAAAGCGCCGGATCTTTGCGACCGGCGCGCGATCAATATATGGCGCGAGTCGAGCCGATAACGATGGGCATCAAGAAATTCTGGCGGCGCGTCAGCGATGGTAGGGAACTCAACCAGCTCTGGAAGCAATTCCAAGCCGACGCTCGTTCCAGCTACCGGTTGTATGCGTACGAAGTTGATTCCACGCGGACGCCTGGAGTCGGGAAGGTCAAACATTTCTGGAAGGTTGTCGGGCAGTTCTTCTGGGCCATCATTGAGAAGCTGACTCCCGCGCGCCGCGTCCTGCTGCTGATTGCGATGGTCTTACTCTTCTGGTTCGGCAGTGCCTTCTGGGGCGGTCTGCTGATGCTCGTGGTTGTGGTCCTCGAAGTCGGCGACCGCGTGGTCATGAAGCGTGACCTACAGATCGCCAAGGAAATCCAGGCGTGGTTGCTGCCGGCCAACCCACCGCAAGTGCCGGGCCTGGAGATCGCTTTTGCCACACGTGCCGCCAACACCGTGGCTGGAGATTACTACGATGTTTTCCCGCGCGCGTCTTCGAGCTCGCCCGGCGGAGCGTTCCTGATCGCCATCGCTGATGTAGCCGGCAAGAGCGTTCCCGCCGCGATGCTGATGGCGACCTTCCAGGCCAGCCTGAAGACGCTGGCCAGTACTGCAAGTTCGCTGGCCGACCTGGTCGGCCGCATGAATACCTATGCCTGCAGCAACAGCCAGAATGGCCGCCGGTTCACCACCACGTTTCTCGCCGAGTATGATCCGGCATCTCGCAGCCTGATCTACGTTAACGCCGGACACAACGCTCCGATCCTGCGCTGCCAAACCGGAGCCATCGACCGCTTACAGGTGGGAGGCATTCCACTCGGTATTCAG
>JBEKTC010000031.1:0-20662 GCA_049516475.1 Candidatus Korobacteraceae bacterium
ACATCCAACCATCATGCCAACCGAAACCGCAATCCTCGGCGGCGGATGCTTCTGGTGCGTCGAGGCCGCCATCAAACAGCTTCAAGGCGTCGAATCCGTCCGCTCCGTATACATGGGCGGGCGCGCTGCCAACCCGACCTATCAGCAGGTCTGCTCCGGCAAGAGCGGCCACGTCGAAGTCGCCGAGATCACCTTCGATCCCGCAGTCATCGGCTTCAGCGATCTGCTGCACGTTTTCTTCACGCTCCACGATCCGACCACGCTCAACCGCCAGGGCAATGACGTTGGCGAGCAATATCGCTCGGTAATCTTCTATCGCGACGAAGCCCAGAAAAAGACCGCCGAGGACGTCATCGCCGAGCTGACTCGCGATAAAGTTTTCGCCGATCCGATCGTCACCGCCGTCGAACCTGCCTCAACCTTCTACGTTGCCGAGGACTATCACCAGGACTATCTGGCAAACAATCCCACGCAGCCGTACTGCATGTTCGTCGTCGCGCCCAAGGTCAAAAAGATCCGCGAAAAATACGCCCAACGGCTGAAATCCTAAGCCCTTTTCACCACGGAAGCACGGAAATCACGGAGGAAATTTCTTAAATAGATCGTTTTTCTTCTGTAATCAAAAGCCCACGCATAGTCGACGACTCGCAGGAAGTTTTTGAAACAAAATTCTCCGTGATTTCCGTGCTTCCGTGGTGAAACTTCCTTTTCTGAACCCGCTATAATAAGAAGTTTCGGCACCCTGTTTTGAACGAATCTGTGGGGACGGGTGCCGGAACCCAGGGCCATGTCGAACGAAAGCATCATCGTACGCGGAGCACGCGTCCATAACCTGAAGAACATCGACTTCGAGATTCCGCACAACCAGTTGACGGTGGTGACCGGAGTTTCGGGTTCGGGCAAGTCGTCGCTCGCGTTCGACACAGTTTACGCCGAGGGCCAGCGACGCTACGTCGAGTCGCTCTCCGCCTACGCTCGCCAATTCCTCGAGCGCATCGAGAAGCCCGACGTCGATGTCATCGACGGCATCGCTCCGGCCGTTGCCATCCGCCAGAAGAACACCACTCGCAATCCGCGCTCTACCGTCGCCACCGCAACCGAGATTTACGACTATCTTCGCCTGCTGTACGCCCGCGTAGGCCGCACCTACTGCTTGAACTGCGGCCAGGAAGTAAAGAAGGACACCGTCGACGAAGTCACCGAGCGCATCCTCGCGCTCGGAGAAGGAACCAGGGTGCAGGTGTTCTTCCCGCTACAGCCTCCGCCGAAGCCGCTGGAAGTTGAGAAGGCGAAAGGCCGCCGTACTGCCAAAAAGAAAGCCGTGAAATCCGCAGTCGACGATTCTTACCTGAAGGAACGACTTTTCGAGCTGCGCAAACGGGGCTACAACCGTCTTTATCAGAACGGCCAACTGTTCGAGTTTTCCACTCCCGAGTCGCTCCTCGATCTCAACTTTGCCGAGCCGGTGCTCGTATTGATCGACCGCATCTCAGTCTCGCCGGATTCGCGCCTGCGCATTGTTGACTCAATCGAGCAAGGCTATCGCGAAGCCGGAGAAGTGTTGTTCGAAACCGCCCCACGCGAGAACGAGCCTACGCAAACATTCCGCTTCTCGCAGCGTTTCGAATGCAAGCAATGCAACATTCGTTATGACGAACCCGAGCCGCGCCTCTTTTCGTTCAACAATCCCTTCGGCGCGTGCCCCCGTTGCCAGGGCTTCGGCAACACCATCGACTTCGACCTCAACCTGGTGATCCCGAACAAGACGCTGACCCTCGCCGAGGGTGCCATCGAGCCTTGGACCAAGCCCAAGTACAAGCCGCTGGCGACCGAGATGCGGCGGTTTGCCCGCGCAGCGAATGTTCCGCTCGATGTTCCCTGGCAGGACCTCACGGCCGATCAACAGAGCTTCGTCATCAGCGGCGACGGGAAGTTCTGGGGCGTGCGCGGCTTTTTCGAGCACCTGGAGCGCAAGAAGTACAAACTGCACGTGCGCGTTTTCCTCAGCCGTTATCGCGGCTATTCGGTGTGTTCGGAGTGCAGCGGCCTACGGCTCAGGCGTGAAGCGCGCCAGGTAAGAGTCGGCGGCAAGGACATCTGTCAGGTGACGGCGATGACCGTAGAAGAGGCGACACGCTTCTTCTCCCAGGTGGAACTATCGCGCCAGCAGGCGGACATCGCAGGCAAGCTGCTGGAAGAGATCAGCGACCGCCTGCGCTACCTGAACGATGTCGGCCTGGAATACCTCACGCTCGACCGGCTCTCCTCGACGCTATCGGGTGGCGAGGCGCAGCGCATTCAACTCGCAACCTCGCTCGGATCGCGGCTGGTTGGCACCCTCTACGTTCTCGATGAGCCTTCCATCGGATTGCATAGCCGCGATACCGCGCGGCTCATCAAGATACTGCACGACCTGCGCGACCTGGGCAACACGATCCTGGTGGTGGAACACGACGTCGAGATCATGCGCTCCGCGGACCGCATCATCGATCTTGGCCCCGGCGCAGGCGAGAATGGCGGCCGCTTGATCGCCAGCGGAACTTACGACGAGATCCGGCACAATCCGGCATCGCTCACCGGGCGTTATCTCAATGGTGAGTTGCGCATTCAGCCTCCCGCGGTGCGGCGAACGGGTACGGGCCGCAAGATCAAGCTGACCGGCGCTCGCGCCCACAATCTGAAGCGAGTCAACGTTGCCATTCCGCTGGGCATGCTGGTTTGCATTACCGGCGTGTCGGGCTCGGGCAAATCCACGCTGGTGCACGATGTGCTCTACAACGCATTGGCCGCCGAGAAAGGCCAGGTCACGGGCGGTCCGGGAGCAGAGGTCGAGCGCGTGGAAGGCGGCGAGTGGATCGACGAGGTCGTGCTGGTCGATCAGTCGCCCATCGGTCGCACGCCCCGCTCCAATCCGGTGACCTACATCAAAGCCTTTGATGGCATCCGCGAGCTCTTCGCCTCGCTGCCTGAGAGCGAGAAGCGCGGCTACGCGGCGGGCAACTTCTCTTTCAACATCCCCGGTGGCCGTTGCGAAGCTTGCCAAGGCGATGGCACTGTGACGGTCGAAATGCAGTTTCTCGCCGATGTCGAATTGATCTGCGAGGAGTGCAAGGGCACGCGCTACAAACCTGAGATTCTCGAAGTTCGTTATCACGGCAAAAACATTCACGATGTGCTGGACCTCACCATAAAGGAAGCTCTGCATTTCTTTTCCGGCGTGCCCAAGATCGTGGAGAAGCTGCGCGTGCTGGAAGAGGTGGGGCTGGGATACCTGCGGCTGGGGCAGTCGGCCACGACGCTCTCCGGCGGCGAAGCGCAACGCATGAAGCTGGGGGCGCACCTGCAACCCAGGCTGCGTGACATCGGCAAGCCTAGAAGCGAGCGCGATAAGCGCCAGCCACGCATGCTCTATATCTTCGACGAGCCGACTACAGGTTTGCACTTTGATGATGTCAGCAAATTGCTGGCGGCTTTCCGCCGTCTGATTGAAGCAGGTGGATCGATCGTGGTCATCGAGCATAATCTTGATGTGATCAAGACGGCAGATTGGGTGATCGACCTTGGCCCCGAGGGCGGCGCGCGGGGCGGGGAAGTGGTCGCGGTAGGACCGCCGGAGGCGATCGCCGCCGCGCCCAATTCGTACACGGGACAATGGCTGGCCCGTGCCCTGCAGCGTGATGTTCCAGCGTGATGGTTGGGCAGGCGATCTAGGTGTCCGCTGAATAGATAGGACTCGCAAGCATCCAGCGCCGTGGGCGCGGAACAGTCTAGCCCAGCACGGAGCCGCAGGCGGAGTGCTGGGTACGAGGGAAAATTATCCGAGTCCCTTTAGGGACGACATTTTCGTCTGCGCGAGGTTTGGATGTCGTCCTCGCTGGTCGAGCGGAACTTGCGGCAATCCAGCGCCGCAAGGCGCGGCGTCAGTTTAGCCCAGCACGGAGCCGCAGGCGGAGTGCTGGGTAGGGCGGGAAAATCATCCGAGTCCCTTTAGGGACGACACAGTTCTCTTTCATGAAGCTCGGCTCAATCACGGCTTTGCTCTTGCTCGCGGCGTTAACTCTTGTGCCGCGTGTCTGCCATGCGCAGCAGGAGAGCAAGCCGACCGTTCGTCATCATCTGGTGCAAGAGCCTGCGGACGACGCCAGCTCCCCCGAAGTTGCTCAGGCTGAAGAGGCCATGCAGCACAATAATTTCGCGGCTGCCGAAACGTTGCTGCAAAAGGCCGTCGCCGCCAAGCCCAACGACTATCGCGCATGGTTCGACCTGGGATATGTCTACAACGCGACCGACCGCCGCGCCCAGGCAGTTGACGCCTATCGCAAGTCAGTCGCGGCGAAGCCGGACGTGTTTGAGTCGAACCTGAACCTGGGCCTGCTCCTGGCAAAACTGGGTGAAAGCGCCGAGGCGGCAACCTACCTCAAAACCGCGACACAACTAAAACCAACTGACCACCCCGACACAGGATTGACGCGGGCCTGGCAGGCGCTGGGGCGAGTCGAGGAATCCGCCGATCCGCAGCAGGCGCTGGCGGCTTACGCAGAGGCGGCCAAGCTCAGTCCCAAAGATCCGCAACCGCACCTCGCCGCCGCGGTTTTGCTGCGCAAGCAAAACGACCTCGACGCGGCTGGCCGCGAGTATGAAACTGCGGCGGAGCTAGACCCAACTTCGAACGACGCTCTCGCCGGCCTGGTCGACGTTTACGTCACGCAGAAAAAATACTCTGGCGCTGAGGCTATCCTGCGCAAGTTGCTGGCGTCTGATCCTCAGAACGGTGCGGCGCGTATACAACTGGCTCGGGTCCTGACGGCCGAAGGCAAGAACGACGAAGCTGCCCACGAGCTGCAGAGTGGATTGCAAGCCAATCCTGGTGATCCTCGTGCCGCACTGGAGCTGGGCACACTTTATGTTAATGCCGGTAAGGACGCCGAAGCGGAACAGCAGTTTCGAGTAGCGGTGCAGAAGCTGCCCCAGGATCCCGAGGTGCACTTCGAACTTGGTTCGCTGCTGCTGCACGAAAAAAAGTTTCCCGAGTCGCAAAAGGAGCTGCTGATCGCGGTGCGACTGAAGCCTGATCTTGCCGAAGCGTACAGCAACCTGGCCGTGGTGGCTTCATCGAACAAGAACTACACGCTGGCCATGCAGGCCCTGGACATGCGAGCGAAGTTTCTGCCGGAAACCCCGGCTACTTATTTCTTGCGCGCTGCCACCTTTGACAACTTGAAACAGATACCGCAGGCGGTGGAATATTATCGGAAGTTCCTTACGGTGGACGCCGGCAAGTTTCCCGACGAGGAGTGGCAGGCGCGGCACCGGCTCATCGCCATCGATCCCAGGAACGCCGACAAATACCGGGTTAAGAAGTAGCATGCGCGCGTATTGCCTAGCAGCGGCGGTCTTGATGATGCTCAGCAGCATCTCGCTGCTGGCCGTGGAGACACTGACCAGCCTCAAAGCCAAGGCCGACGCCGCGCACGGCGGTGAGCAGGCCAAGCTGTGTCTGGAGTACGCCCGCCTGCAGCTGGAGACCGCCAACAGCCTGTTCACCGATGGTCAGGTCGACAAGGCGCAAGCCGAGATCAGGGAGGTAGTCGACTACTCGCGCAAGGGTGCAGATGCAGCGGCATCCTCCGGCAAACAACTAAAGGAGACGGAGATCAGGCTGCGCAAGTTAGAGGAGCGTATGCATGATATTGGAGCATCGCTGGCTTTCGAGGACCGTCCGCCCGTGCATCAGGCGCAAGACGACATTGAACAGATCCGCTCCGATCTGATGGTCAAAATGTGGGGACCGCAAGCCCAACCGAAAGGCAGATCATGACAAGAGGTCGAGTCCAGTGCATGATTTTCCTCGCGCTGTTGCTGTGTTTCTTGCCTGGAAACAGCATGGCTCAGCGCCGCGATCCGCTCACCGAAAAAGAAGTCGACCAGATGCGGGAATCGGCTGACTGGCCGGACAAACGCCTGGAGCTGATGGTGAAGTTTACGCGTGAGCGCATGGCCGCCATCGAGCAGTTGCAAAACGGCGGCAAGAATGCGAAGGACCGGCCCATGCAAATCCACGATCTGCTGGAGGACTTTACTGCGTTGCTGGATGAAGTCGAAGACAACGTGGAGATGTACGCGTCGCACAAGGCGGACATGCGCAAAGGGCTGACGCTGCTGATCGAGGCCAACAGCGAGTGGCAACTGAAGTTACGGCGGTTGAAGGAGCAATCGCCGCCCGAGGAGTTGGAGCAGTATTCCTTCGTGTTGACCAACGCCACCGACGCGGTCGGCGACACCGCCGATGACACCCGTAAGGAACTGCAGGAGCAGAACGAACTGGCTAAACAGAAGAAGCTGACCAAGATCTACTCGGAGCGTCCGGACTGAAGGCAGCAAAACAGAAAGGCCGCCAAATTTCCCCCTGTGGCGGCCTTTTCAGTTTGTTTAACGCAAAACTACTTCAGCGACACTAGCAGAAGGCTCCGGCAGAATTCAATAGCACGAATGGCTTAGTACCCGTCTGGTCAACGGTCGTTCCGCAGCCCCGACAGACGGGCTCATGGTAGGTTAGTAACAGTTTGCGCGAGAACCTTCAATACATCTTTCAGCGGACTTATCGTGAGCTTCGTCCGCGAGCTCCTATGCCCGAGATTCGGGTGGAGTTCTATGCTTTTGCCAATGTCAACAACACGATTCGCCTGCGCGAGGACGTGATTCACGTACGAATTTCCGATCTGCTGGAGGGCTCACCCGAAACTGTCATCGAGGCCATCGCTCACATCCTGTTAGCCAAGATCTATCGCAAGCCAATCCAGGCGCTGCACTCCACTCGCTACCGCCGTTACGTCTCCAGTCACGATATGAGCGCCAAAGCACACCTGCTGCGCCAGGTTCGCGGGCGAAAACAAATCGCCTCCGCTCGCGGGCAGGTATACGACCTCGACCAGGTGTTCGAGGAGCTGAACCAGCAATTCTTTTATGGCCTGCTGGCTCGCCCGCAGATGACGTGGAGCCGCTCCCATGCGCGGAACAGCCTTGCGCACTACGATCCCGCGCACAATGCCATCGTGGTCAGCCGCGTCTTCGATCACGCGCGCGTGCCGCGCTTTGCCGTGGAGTACATCGTCTACCACGAAATGCTGCACCTCAAGCACCCCGTGAAACTGCGCGGCAGCCGACGCTGCGTCCATGGGCCAGAATTTCAGGCGGAAGAAAAGCTTTTTCCCCGACTGGAAGAGGCCAAGATGTTTCTCAAGAGCCTGTAGCGAGAGCGACGAAAATCACCTGGCGCATCGCGTCGATTCCTGCATGATCTCAGCGACATCAGCCGATTCGGCATTCTCTTCCTCCAACATGAACCCCAGCACCTCCTGTGGAGCCGACGACGTCCACACCGGCGCGAACGACAGCCGATGCAACGGTGTCGGCCCTTTCTCGCGCAGCGTCTTCAGATGTCTCGGCGTGCTGTAGCCTTTATTGGAAGCGAGACCGTACTCCGGGAACACCGGGTCCCACGCGCTGATCATCGCATCGCGTTCCACCTTGGCAATGATGGATGCTGCGGCGATCGAGGCAGACAAGGCGTCGCCGTGAATGATCGGCGTTTGTTGGCAATCGCACGTGAGGCGCAGCGCGTCGATCAGCAGATGGTCAGGCCGCAGCGTGAGCATCGTAACCGCTTCTTCCATGGCGCGCTTCGAAGCCCAGTAGATGTTGATCTGGTCGATGGTGGCGACATCGACGGCGGCGATGGCCCACGCCAGGGCGTGCTCGCGAATGCGTGGCGCAAGTTTCTCGCGGGTCTCGCGGTCCAACAGCTTGGAATCGCGCAGTCCGCGAATGCGGTAGCTCGGATCGAGGATTACCGCCGCGGCGACAACCGGTCCAAAGAGCGACCCACGCCCAACTTCATCCACGCCGGCAACCAGCTTGGCCCCGCAACTCCAGGCCAGCTTTTCATACTTTAATGTGCACTTCAGCCTCTTCAGTAGGCGCAGCTTGAGCGTAGCTTTGGAGACTGTTTTAGCGCTGCCATCGCTGCTCGGCTTTTTCGCTTTAGACTTCACGAAGTGGAGAATACACCTGGGACAACAGTGATTCTAGAGCAGATCCGATAAGACGCGTAGAGCAGCCAGTCGAAATTTGCGCGACTCGGATTCAGAGTTGCGTAGGCCGGGTAGAGCCAGCCTTCAGGCTGGCGTCCAAGACCGCCCCACGCTGTAAGGCTTGAGCTGCTGCGGTCATTTCCCATGACCGCAGCAGCTCAAGCGTTTTATTTCTCGGCAACGAACGCGGCGCTGAAGCGCCGCTCTACCCGCGCTCGCCGGCCTAAACAAATTCTGACGCTGCTTAGAGGTCTTCCGAATCGCCCCAGGCGCCACGGAATCCAATGAAACGGCTAGAATAGAGACAACAATGCACCGGGTGTATTTCGACAACAACGCAACCACTCCGCTTCTGCCTGAAGTGTTTGAGGCGATGCGTCCCTACTTCTTCGAGAAGTTCGGGAATGCTTCGTCCATTCATCAACAGGGCCAGCAGGCACGTTCTGCGGTGGAGCATGCTCGGGAGCAAGTTGCAGAGTTGCTGAACTGCCGGCCGGCGGAGATCGTCTTCACCAGCGGCGGCACTGAGGGCGACAATCTGGCGTTGTTTGGACTGGCGAGGCCGGGTGACCACATCATCACTTCGGCCATCGAGCACCATGCCGTGCTGAACTCTTGTCATCGCCTGGAAGAGATGGGATGTAACGTAACTTATTTGCCCGTGGATGGCCGCGGGCTGGTCGATCCCGACGACGTTCGGCGAGCGCTGCGACCGGAGACCAAGCTAGTCAGCATCATGTTTGCCAACAACGAGACCGGCGTTTTGCAAGCGGTGAACGAGATCGGAAAGATCGCGGCGGAAGCCGACGTTTACTTCCACACCGACGCTGTGCAGGCGGTGGGAAAAATTCCGGTTGACGTCAAGGAGACTGGCTGCGATTTGCTGACCATCTCAGCGCATAAGTTCCATGGCCCGCAAGGAACGGGCGCGCTCTTTGTGCGCAAAGGAACTCTGCCGCAGCCGCTGTTTTACGGTGGGCGGCACGAGCGTTCGCGCCGCGCCGGTACCGAGAACCTGGCGGGCATCGTCGGGTTAGGAAAAGCCGCCGAGATTGCGCTGGCAGGTTTTGCCGACGGCAGTGTTGCGCAACTTACGGCTCTGCGTGACCGGCTGGAGAACACGGTCCTCGAGAGCATCGAGCAGGTTGCTGTGAATGGCGGCGGCGCGCCACGGACGCCGAACACGTCGAACATCAGCTTCGATTGCATTGAAGGCGAAGCCATGGTGATCGCGCTCGACCTCAAGGGGCTGTCCGTCTCAACCGGAGCAGCGTGTTCGTCGGGAGCAATCGAGCCCTCGCATGTGTTGACCGCGATGGGCCTGTCAGCGGACCGCGCCCGCGGCAGCATTCGTTTCAGTCTGGGGAAGCAGAACACGGCTGAGGATGTGGAGTTCGCGCTGGAATTGATCCCGCAGGTACTGAATCGGCTGCGCGAGATTAGCCCGGTGTACAAGAAGGCAGCTGTCAGCCCTCAGCCGTCAGCTTTCAGCTGAAAATCGCTTTTCGCCGTTCGCTTTTCGCCAGACTGCGCCATGAGCTGGTTTGCTAATTGCTAATTGCTAATTGCTAATTGCCAACTGCTAATTGCTAAATGCCGAATTCCCAGACTATTGCCGTAGCCATGTCGGGCGGTGTGGATTCTTCCACCGTAGCGGCGATGCTCTGTCAACAGGGGTACCCCGTTGTGGGACTCACCTTGCAGTTGTGGAACCAGCGCCGGCTTGCGGGTCATAACGGCATGCCTGAGTCGGTGCATGGACGCTGCTGTTCCATCGACGACGTGTACGACGCGCGCCGCGTGGCCGAGACGCTCGGCATTCCGTATTACGTGGTCAGCCAGGAGAAGCGCTTCGAGCAGGACGTGGTGCGGCCATTTGTCGCCGAGTATCTCTCCGGGCGTACGCCGATTCCGTGCAGCCTGTGCAACAACCATCTGAAGTTCGATCAGCTGCTGATCACGGCGCGGCAAATCGGCGCTGACCTGCTGGCGACGGGACACTACGCGCGCAACGAGTTCGACGACGACAGCGGACGTTGGTTGCTGAAGCGGCCTGCCGACCGCAGCAAGGACCAGACGTACTTCCTCTTCGGCCTGACGCAGGAGCAGTTGAGCCGAACGCTTTTTCCCCTGGGCGAGATGCGCAAGCCCGATGTCCGCGAGGAAGCGAAGCGCGCCGGGCTGCGTTTGTTCGAGAAGCCCGACTCGCAGGAGATATGCTTCATTCCTGGCGGCGATTACAAGCAGTTTCTGGACGCCTATCTTGAAGAGCAGGGCGAGGAGATTCCCGACACCGCTGGCGAGCTAGTTACCACGACGGGCCAAGTCATTGGCACGCACGGCGGAATTCACAACTTCACCGTCGGCCAGCGCAAGGGACTGGGCATCGCCACCGGGTCGCCGCTTTATGTGATCGAGATTCGCGGCGACAAGCGGCAGGTCGTCGTCGGCAGTGGAGAGGATCTGCTCTCGCGAACTCTGCGTGCGACTCGCGTGAACTGGGTTGCCATTGACGATCTGCGAGAGCCGATGCGCGTACAGGCGAAGATTCGTCATCGTCATGAGCCAGCCAGTGCGACCATCGAGAACAGCGGCGATGACGCGGTGACGGTGACCTTCGACGAGCCGCAGCGCGCCATCACGCCCGGCCAGGCAGTGGTTTTCTACGATGGCGATGTGGTGGTTGGCGGGGGTTGGATCGTGTGAGGGATTAGGGGCTAGAGATCTGGGGTTAGTGAATGCAGCAGTAGGCTGATAATTTGAGCCGACACATGTTTCCAGGAAAACAGGCGCGCTAATCCCTAATCCCCAGCCCCCAATCGCTAGATGAACATCTCGTCCGAGGGCCCGCCATTGCGGTTGCGCTTCTGCTGGTTGAAGTAGGCGCCTACTCCGGTGCTGATGGCCTGTACGATTCCCGAAACCTGCCGCACAGGAGACATCACCGTGTGTTGCACCTTCTCGGAGGTTTCCTCGATGCGATCCATAGTGCGCGTCAACATTTCGTCGCCGCGAATCACTTGCAGCCGCATGCGATCGACGGCATCGTTCACAGTAGTGTCAATGCGCTCCACACTGCCCCGGGCGGTGGTGCTGATATAACTCAAATTGTCCAGTACGAGATCGACTTTGGGACGCGCGGTCTCCATGAAGGCCTTGACGTCCTGCTGAATCGATTTGACGTTGTCGATGACGGGCAGCACTCGTACCTGCAAGGTACTCGTGGTGTCTTCCACCCTGTCGGCCAGCGCTTCCATGCGGGCGCTGAGTTTACGCACAGCAATGTAGATGCCAAGCAGAATCAGCATCTGCAGCACAACCGCGAACGAGGTGACGGCGATGAATAAAGTTAGTTTGTCATCCATAGCAAACGCTACCCAAACCTCTAGTGAGGGTCAAACCCACTCCCAACCCCCGTAGAGCACAATGGAAGAGGTTGCAAAATCTGGAGTCTCCACAGCGTAATTCACCGAGCCGGCAACCACGCAGCTCCATCCGGCGATGTGGACTATGCAAACGATACGGCAGTCTGTCTAAAATTGCGGGGCATGACCTAAGGCACGTTAGGCGTTGCACCTTCGGCGTTTTCGGTAGTGACCTCACGATACGCCTGGCGTCCGGCTTCGTAGGCGGAGCGAATCTGTTCCTTCTGCTGATTCAGATAGTCGCGCCCCTTTTCAGCCCAGGTGCCCGCCTGCTCGCGCGCCTGCCGGGCCCGTTCCTTCACGCTATCGCGGCCCTCTTCCGCGGCATCGCGGAGCTGCTGACGCATCTCGTCGCCAGCCTTCGGAGCGTACAAAATCCCAACTGCGGCGCCGATGCCCAAGCCCGCTAAAAACCACAGAAAACCACTACCATCGCGATCCGACATAAACGCCTCCTTGAAAAACCCGCGAGTCCGGATGTTAGCACCCGTACTACAGAATTACAAACGCGCGCAGGTGGATTGGAGCCGTGGAGGCCACCCAGGTTGGCTGCGTGAAGACAACTCTTCGCGATTGCGGTCTTGGCTATGCCTGCATTTTTTTCAGAAGGACGACCTGGCCCAGGTGATACACATGATGTTCGAGAATACCGTGCGCTTCCCCATAAAAAGTGCGCTTGCCGGCAGCGGTTAACTCGTCCAGCTTGTTTGCATCGAGCTTAGCCAGCGCCTGGCGAACGACGCGATTGGAGTCGCGTAACTGGTCCAGCGTTTTGCGCCAATTCTCTTCGGTTGCGGCCGGCATTGGCGGGAAGTTCAGCTCCTCCACCAGTCCGGAACGCAAGCCGGCTAGCCGCTGTGCAGCGACGTTCTCCCAGAAGGCCATGTGCATCACGATTTCCCAAATGGTGTGAGCGGATGGGATGGGACGTGCGGCTGCCTCTTCAGCCGAGATATTGTCGAGAACTGGCCAGACAGCGTCGCCATGCCAGGCATCACCGTTCAGCACGCCATCATAATGATTGAGAATTCGTTTTGTGCCGGACATAATGTCCTCCTAACCCTCAAAAACTATATCACAGGTTAGGCAATCTGACCCCTACCCAAGGCGCGTTTGTAACCGCAAGAGTGCGCCTCGCCGGATTTTTTCGGCATCAGGCATGACGTCCTCATGGGTCTTCGTATAAGATTCTTGCCGCAGGATTCTGTCCTTCAGGAGGGACGATGAAGATCATCCGTGGGGGAATTTTTCTGATTGCGCTGATCGCAGTCATCTCGACACTCGTGCTGGCACAGGACAACGACAAGCCGGCAAAGCCTCTAGCCAGCCGGTCGGTCGCACAAGCCAAGATGCCGCCGCCGCCGCAGCCTTCTCCGGAAATGACCAAGCTGATCAAGATGATGTCGGGCAACTGGACGGTTACGGAAAAGTCCGAGCCCAGTCCCATGTTTCCCAACGGCGGAAGCGGCAAGGGTACGGCCAGATTGTGGGCGGGTCCAGGCGGGCTGTCGTTGCTGGAGACTTACCACTCCAGCGGCATGATGGGTAGTAGCTTTAGCGGATTCGGAACGTTCTGGTGGGACCCCAAGGCGCAGGTTTATCGCGGCCTGTGGTGCGACAGCATGACGCCGAATGGCTGCGACGCCAGCGGCACAACCAAATGGGACGGAGAGACTCTGGTGGGAATGATGGAAGGTGAAATGAACGGGCAGAAGACAGTCTCCAGGTTCACCTACTCCAACTGGAAGCCCGATTCTTTCACCATGACTATGGCGACGGGCCCCGACGCGAACTCATTGAAGGATCTGGTGACCATCACCTATACCCGGTCTGTAGCCATGGGCAAGGCGGGGCAGTAGACGTAAGAGGCAATGAGCAAGCGGAAGAAGGCCCCACTCGATCGACGTTCGGGTGGGGTGCCTTGTTACCCTTCCCACACGAAGGCGTCGAACACGCTGCTCTCTGCAAAGCCAAGCCGCTTGTAGAGACCAACGGCGCGATCGTTCATCTCGGTCACGGTCAGCGTCAACCGATTGCAATGCCGGTTCCGCAGAGCGTTGGCGGTGAAGGCGATGAGGTTCTCACCGATCCCTTGTCGCCGGTGTTCGGGCAGCAGACAGACTTGAGTGACGTGGCCGACATCATCTTTCACCCGCGAGCACAGAATTAATCCCACCAGCACATTGGTGGGACGGTGAATCGCCGCGAACGACGATTCCGCATCGAAAACGCCGCAGCCGGGAAAACGCACAATATTGTTCAGGAAACGTATGGAGCCGGCATGAGTGCGGTACTGGTCGTTGATCTCGGAATCGATGTGGGCGCGGTACGAGGCCGTAATGACGCTGGCCGCGGGTTGGTAATCCTGCTCCAGCCAGGGACGAATCTGGATCTCCTTTGGCAGGCACATCGGCGGAATCATGCGAGTCTCGCCGCGGCGCAATTGCAGCTCGAGAAACAACCGCCGATATCGCTGGAAGCCCGCCGAGGAGAACACGCCCGCCAAGTCGTCGGTCGGATGAGTCAGCAATTGCGCCTCTACGCGATGAATTCCAGGCGATTGTTGCAGGGTCGCTATCACGTGTTCGGCCATTTGCGCCTCAACCAGGCGAGCGTCGCTGCGGCTCGGCGAGACAAACAGGTCTCCGACGACGCCCTTGCTGCCCTCATACACGAAGAAGGAGTAACCGACAATGCTGCCGCGCTCCACGGCGGCGTATCCCGGCAGGATCTTGGCATCCACATAACGCAGGATCATGTCCGCCGAGCTGCGATAGTCCCAGCACAGCAGACGGCGCCACGTCTCGACCTCTTCCTCGAGCAGGGAACGCAGATCGGCCGACGAAAAGTGCCTGAGGTCGAGAATCTCCACGGTAGTCAGATGCGACCGGCGGAAAACGGCGGCAGCCATAAGCGCGTTTCCAAGGGCGCTGAGTCAGTCTATTGCGCGCTTGGCGGATCAGGCAAACGGGAAGTGGGATACCGGCCCAGATAGAACGGGGCGCTTTCGCGCCTCTTATCTCACCAAATTAAACTCGCGTTAGGGCAGCCGTTGTGCCAGTCCTGGCAAGGCCTTCATCAAGTCGTTGTAGATGACTACCACAAACACCAGCACGATGAAGACGAATGCGGTCTGGTAAATGCGTTCCTTGATGCGCAAGCTGATGTCGCGCCGCATAATCGACTCGATGATCAGGAGCAGGATGACTCCACCATCCATGATGGGAATCGGAAGCAGGTTGAGGACGCCGAGATTCAGGCTGATCATCGCCATCAGGTTCAGCAACGGAGTCCAGCCTGGTTGGCGCGCCGCATCGCCTGAAGCTCGCGCGATTCCGATAGGACCGTCGAGTTGCTTGATGGAAGCTTTCCGCTCTACCAATTTCTGGATCAGGTCGATCATCAGCAGTGAGAATCTTTTGTTTTCCTGAAGCGAGAGGCTGAAGGCTTTGGCAAACGGCAACTTTTCTACCTTTACCGGTTCGGCCAGCAAGAAGCCCAGACGATAGCCCTGCTTTCCGTTTTCCTCCGTTTGCACTGGAGTCATGGTGTAGTGCACTTCTTTGCCGTCGCGATTGACGGCAACATCCACGGGCTTGTCGGCATTCTGCTGTAGGTAGTGGATGATGGAAAATACGGAACGCATGGGCGCGCCGTTGATGGCGACGATCAGATCATTCCGCTGGATGCCCGCTTTGACCGCCGGCATGTTCGGCACGAGTTCTGTCACGGTCACGGACTGCTCGGGCTGCCAGCCAACGCTGCCATACTCGTCAAACCCCGAACCTTCAAGGTCGGGCTTGACCTGCTTCTCCAGAACATCATTTCCACGCTGAATGGCGACATCGACCGACTGCTTGGGACTGATCATCACTTTGAGGATTACGTCTTCCCAAGTCGGATTCTGTATGCCATCGATACGCACGATGCGGTCGCCCTGCTCGATGCCGGCTCGGGCGGCCGGGGTGTTGTCCAACACCCATCCCACAACTGCCGGCTGATCGAAGAACTGCGGACGTTCGTAGTGCACCATGAACACGCCGGTCAGCAGAGCGATAGCCAATAGGATGTTCATGGCTGGGCCGGCGAGGGCAATCACGAAACGCTGCCAGCGCGGGTGCGACATGAATTCATCGGGTGCGCCGCTGCGGGTTTCCAAAGGGCTCTCGCCCGCCATCTTGACGTAGCCGCCCAGCGGCAATGCGCTGATGCGATAATCGGTTTCGCCGCGGCGAAAACCCGCCAGCCGTTTACCGAAGCCGATGGAGAACACGTCCACGCGGACGCCAAACCATTTGGCGGCGGCATAGTGGCCGAACTCGTGCACCAGGATCATGATCCCAAGCACCACGGCCATTGAAACCACCGCTATGAAAAACGAATACATAAACCTCTTCTTACTTGGGGAGTCCGCTATCACGATGCCACAACTATGTGGCGTCCGCTTTGAAGGGGCACGCCTTCAGGCGTGCCGACAATGGCCAAAATCACATCCGGCTTTAGCTGCTGAGGGAAATCTGCCTCAGGGCCTAAAGGCCAATATCATCGTGCTTCTGGCGGCACGGCTGAAGCCGTGCCCTTTCAAAACCCCTACCTGCCTTTACCCGCTCTACAGCCGGACTGAAGCCGCGGCTTGTTCCGAGCCAAGGCGTTCAATTTGGCCGTGAGCGCGTTGGCGCGCATCCTCATCCATTTCCAGGACTTCTTTTATAGATTCTGGAACGCGAGCTGGCGTTTCGCCCACAACGATCTTTATTGTAGCTGGAATGTCCAAAAAACCAATAGTACCTTCGAGGAATGCCGCCACCGCGACCTCGTCCGCTGCGTTCAGCGCGATGGTCCTTGCCCCTCCCGCTTCGACTGCATCGTAAGCCAAACGTAAGCAAGGAAATTTGACAAAGTCCGGGGGAGCGAAGTCCAGTCGCCGCAGCTCCTGCACGGGAAAGCGCAAGTCGGATTCGATGCGATCGGGATACGTGAGCGCGTACAGGATCGGCAGGCGCATATCGGTCACGGAAAGTTGAGCAAGCAAGCTGCCATCCACGAACTCGACCAGTGAGTGAATGGTGCTTTGGGGATGAATCAGCACGCTGACCTGGCTGGGCGGCATATCGAAGAGACGACATGCTTCGATCACCTCGAAGCCTTTGTTCATCAGCGTTGCCGAATCGATGGTAATGCGCTTGCCCATCTTCCAAGTGGGATGATTGAGCGCCTGCGCAACCGTAATGTTGGAGAATTCGCTGGCCGGCGTATGAAAAAATGGACCGCCGGAAGCCGTCAGCCAGATGCGATGCACTTCATTGCGACGGCCGCCGCGCATGCATTGATGGATCGCATTGTGCTCGCTGTCGATAGGGAGCAGCGGCTTGCCCTGGCGGCGAGCCTCGGCGGTGATGAGATCGCCCGCGGCAACCAGGCATTCCTTGTTAGCGAGGCCGATGGTTTTACCGGCTTTCACAGCTTCGTATGTGGCTTCCAATCCGGCGACACCGACGATGGCGCTGACCACGAAGTTGGCGTCAGGATGAGTTGAGACCTGGACCGTTCCGGGCGAGCCGTGAGTGACGTTGATGTCGCCGCTCAGGCCGTCTTTTTTCAGCTTGTCTTGGACCTGAGTGGCAGCGTCGGCGGTAGCCATCGAGAGAAGCTGCGGACGCCAGCGGCGCGCCTGCTCGAAGGCGAGCTCGACGTTGTTGCCCGCCGCCATGCTCACGACGGAGAAGCGATCGGGAAAGCTCTCAACGATGTTCAAAGTGCTTTTGCCGATGGAGCCGGTCGAACCGAGGATGGCGATGCGTTTCATATAGCTACTACAGTAGTATCCCACGTAGTGCGAAGTTTAGGCGCGCCGAACGGCTGCCCGGGTACGTCAGCTAGTTCATCCTGACCCCTGTCAAGACGAAGGAAGGACTGGTATAAAGCGGGATAGAGGGTTCAGCAATCGCACATGACAGACGAAGCAGCACAGCGTACTGTTGCCACTTTGGCGGGCCTGGCTGTTCTGCTGATTGTGTGTCTCTCGACGAAGCCACCGTGGCATGACGAACCAGTCTCCAACGCAGCCAAAGTAATATCGGTACTGCATGTTCAACCCACGGATCGGGTTTTAGGCGGTCTGGATGAAGCAGCGATATCCAATGCTGATCCTGTCACGGGCCAGCGCTCTCTGGCAGCCCATGGTTGGGTGGTATCTTGCGTTTTGACAGCGCCCGTTAAGAAAGTGGTCGTGCTGGTGGACGGCGAGCCCGCAGGCGACACCGATCAGTTTTTCCCCAGACCGGATGTTGCCCAAGCGTACGGACGTTCGGACTTCAACAATTCTGGGTGGCAAGTAGACACATTCTTCGGTCAACTTCCTTCTGGGGCGCACGTTATCACTCTTACGGTCCTGCTTGCCAATGGCGAATCAGTCGACCTCCCGGGCAAGAAGGCTTGGGCACCCTGAGGGATAGGATTTCTCTTGTTTCTATGTCGGAGGATGCCGCAGTGTCGTACACACCGGTCGCCAATGTCGAGTCACGCAAGGCGCATTGGCTCTCAGCAGTGGCCTGCCGTCTCGACATAATTACTTCGGTCGCTCTAATCGTCGCTAGCACCCCGCTGGCAAGTCTGCTGTCGAAAGCCCCGCTTCCGGTTGCACAGTTGAATGTGCTGGATGATTCCTGGCGGATCGATATCATTTACAAAGCTCTTAGCGGAGTGTGGTTAGACCGCAATGTGATTTTCACCTATGGTCCGCTCTACCAGCTCATAACAGCTATACCAGCACGCTTGTTAGGATTCTCATTAAAGACCTTTTATTTAACCGGTGTTGTCACCCTTATATGGACTACCATTGTTCTCACTTTTAGTACTGCAAAGGTCCTGCTTCACTCGGAACCAGCATGGAAGCGTGCGCTATTCCTTGTTCTCGTAGTTGGATTCTGGTCTCCGCTAGAGGTCAGAACTTCTGCTCTATTGTTTTTCTACGCTGTATTTGTGGCCTGTGTTGCCAGAATCCTCCGCCCGCATCCGGGACTGCTTGTTCGGGCGGCAGCCTGTGCGTTTTTGCTGATACTGGCATTTATGCTCTCTGCGGATACGGGATTCTATGCGGCCATAGCACTCATCCTTATCCTCGCCGTTTCCGCGATTGTTGACTGGAAGTCGGCGCGCAATCTTATTCGGTTGGCGCAGTTTGGCCTGCTCTCGCTAGCAGGGTTCGCGCTATTCGGTATTGGGATCAATGTAGCGATGGGCGACCAGCCGTTCGGCTTTCGCTTTCTGCGTGATGCCTATCAAATCGTAAGCACCTATCGGTGGATCGAGCCGGTTTCGATGCCAAGCAACAGCAGCAGGGTCCTCATGTGGACACTTGCCGCGGCCGCACTCATCTACTGCACGGCCCTGTTGAAAAAAGACTTCCGATCAACAACATCGCCACGCTGGCGCGTGTTTCTGCTGAGTTCCCCCTTGGTTGCGTTAGTCGTACTGCAGTCCGCTCTGGTGCGCCCTGGTTGGGAGCACATGGTAATTGGGCTTTTCCCGATCATCCTTTTTTCCCTTGTTGTCCTGCTTGGAACCAGAGTCAGTTCTATTACCAGGACGTCGGTGTGCTTGCTGATAGCGGTTGGTGGAACCGGTCTGATAACAGGCCCGGTCTCCTGGCTGCGGCCGCATAACGTGATTGCGAATTACTCGTTTCATTCCCGACGCGAATCCAGTACATGTTCAGGGATTTATGTGGATGGGGTTTGCTTTGACTCAACAACCTTCGGTGTTCGCCACGACGCCACGGCGCTGCAAGTGACATCGGACTTCTTACGGCAGACAACCGCCCCCACGGACTCGGTCATGGTGTTTCCTTATCAGAACTTGGTGGGAGACGCCGCCCGCAGACTGGTTGCGGGAGGCGTGCTCCAGAATTATCTGATTGGTGGTGAGTACTTGACGCGCCGCCAGATTGTAGGACTTGAAACTCTGCGGCCCAGGTACGGGGTGTATTTCCTGGATTGGCCTGGCGTCTACAAAGTCGACGATGTGAGTAGTTTCACCCGCACACCGCAGGTGTGGTTCTACATGCAACGGCATTACAGCGCCGAGAGGCAGATTGCGCCCGGCATTATAGCCTTGGTTCGCGATGAGAGCCGTCCAGGCCGTATCCGGCAGCAGCCTCACATGCTGTCCGGCACAGGAGGAGACTTTGCAGTAGCGGAAGATCCGCAAACGATTGACCTGGGGAAAATCAGCTGGCCGAATGATGCAGACTTTTTGAAGCTGACGATGACCATGCACTATCCGGTTTACTGGAAGCTGTTGAAACCAGCAGAGGTGATCGTAATTGTTCAGCTTGCAGATGGATCGGAAAAACAAGCCAAAGTGGTTCTCCGCCCCAACACTTCCAACGAGGTATGGGTATATCCCTGGGGCGATGAAGGGCTAGGTGGGTTTTTCAATCCCGCGCCGGCTGGGCCTCAAGCTGTTTTGCAACCCGCCGTAGTTGGTATCAAGATTCGTGTCGCGAGATTTGACTGGATATCCGTTATGCCCACTCGGGTGAGCGTATCCAGAGCCGAAGCTGTTTCCTTGCAGTACTAGTCAAAGCTATTGAAGGTCGTCGATTGTCTGCGCAAGGACCCGTGAACTCTTGTATTCTTGAGGGGCGGAGCCACTACGCTTCACATCCGCTGCGAGGGAGTTTCGCAATGGGACTGGCATATATTGAAGGCCTGCTCACCGGCCCAACCAGGATACAGGCCAAAGTAAGGTTCCATGTTGACAGCGGCGCTACCTACACGCTGGTACCGGCTGAAGAATCGCGCTTGCTGGAATTGAAGCCGAAGCGGACGGTTGTCTTTAGCCTCGCTGACGGAACGCCGATCGAGCGGGGTGTTTCCGAATGCCACATCTCGCTCCCCGAAGGCGAGGGACATACGCCGGTCATTCTCGGAGAACCCGGCGATGAGGCGCTACTTGGAGCTATCACCCTCGAAGAGCTTGGCCTGGTGCTGAATCCGTTCACGCGCAAGTTGCAACCCATGCGTATGGTGCTCGCCTGAGGTGCTGGGAGCGCAGCCGACGGGTGACAGGCTGCGCTTGTGCCGAGTTTCGAGCTGGAGTTGGTGCCGGTCAATCATCGCTGATGAAAGTACCCGATCATCCCCA